>JBEIMN010000264.1:0-5135 GCA_040378705.1 Acidobacteriota bacterium | reverse complement strand
CTGGCCTATGTGAGTTGGCGGTTTGTGGAACAGCCCTTCCGTGACCGGAAACGGTTTGGCCGTAAGTGGATCTTTACATTCTCAGTCGCCGGCATTGCCGTGTTTGCCACCGTCGCCGCACTTGGTTACCAGTACAAGGGATTGCCTTCGCGCTTTCCTCAACGCGATGCTGACCTGCTGGTTTCATTCGAAGAACGCGGACAATACGTGATGTCGCGGCACCAGAGCTACCAGAAGGCAGGTCCGTTCGATTCAAAAAGCGGCTTCAAGCTGCTGATTATCGGGGACAGTTATTCACAGGATCTGGTCAACGTCCTGCACGAGGGACAACTGCTTCGAAATGCCAACATCCGCGTGCGGTTTATTCCCAAGCTGTGCCAGGTCTACCAGGGTGATGAACCCCTGACTAAATTTATAAAGCCCGGTGAAGCCAGGCAATGCTCTGACTCCAATTACTATGATGGCCTGAAAGAGTTGGTTGCAGAGGCAGACGCTGTCCTGGTGGCGCTGTCGTGGCAAAAATGGGCCGCTGAGCGGTTAGCTGTCTCTTTAGAGCGCCTGGGCATTACGTCCAGGGCAAACTACATCGTCATCGGCGTAAAGAGCGTCGGCTATATCAATCGTGCGGCATACACCAGAATGTCCTCATCGGAGAAGTCCGCCTACCGCAACCCTGTCGCTTCTGACCGGACCAAACTGAACCTTATTTTGGCGCAGAGCGTGGGTGACTCGCATGTCGTCGATCTTCAGGCGCTGATATGCGGTCCTTCCGCAGAGCGATGTCCATTATTTGATGAGCAGGGGGCATTGTTATCCCACGATGGGTATCATCTGACTGCGGCAGGTGCCCGTTATCTGGGAGAGCGTCTTGCCAAAGATCCAGTCTTTGCAAGACTTCTCTCTGCTGCCGAAAGATGATTCGCGCCAGATCGCTCCCAATTGCAGAGTGGGCAATAGACTATCCACGAAGTACGATTCTGATCTCGAGGCCGGGGTGGTGATTGTGCGCGGAGACCATTCCACCGCAGGCCTCAATGCAGGTTCTGACAATCGCCAGTCCAAGTCCGGTTCCACCCGTCGCCCGGTTCCGGTCGGGCTCGATTCGGTAGAATGGGTCAAAGATTCGGTCGAGCATCTCATCGGGAATACCGGGGCCCTGATCGATCACGCTCAGCACGACGCTGCCGTGATCCCCGCCCGGAGTTGTATCCTGGCCAGCAGGGAGAGCTGAACCTGACTGGTGGGCACGGATGGTAATCTCTCCCGATTCACCGGCATAGCGGATGGCATTCCGGATTATATTGGCGATGGCGCGTGTCAGCAGCTCTGCCTGGGCTGTTACCTCGATATTCTCAGGGATCTCGATCCGAAAGGCGCGGCCTTCCGCTTCGCGCGAGATCACCTTGTCGACGATCGAGCGAAGCCCAACCCGCCCGAGGTGGACCTCAACCCCCTTCAGCCCCGTTCGCGCGTAAGCGAGCAGCTCGCTGACAAGTTGTGACATCAGCACCACCTCCTCGCGTACGTCCTCGACGTATGGACGGAGGCCCGGTTCCGAGCGTTCCTCGAGTATCCCGAGCGCGAATTGCATCCTCGCCAGTGGCGAGTTCAACTCATGCGAAATGTCGCCGAGAAACCTTTTCTGTCCGCGGACGAATCCATTCAACCGTTCAGCAAGATGGTTGACCGCCTTACCCAGCCGACCAAGCTCGTCGCCACGATTGTCGGGAACGCGAACCTCGAACTTTTCATTGGCGATCTGCTCCGTCGCCTGCGTCAATAGTTTGATCGATCCGGTGATCCGCCGGACAAACGGGAACCAGATCACCATCGAGGTCAACAGCACGACTCCCGCCAGCACGAGCAGTGGCTTGAGGTCGAAGAACAGTCCATTGCCGGTAAACGAGTCGGAGACCGCGACCAGCACCGCACCGCGAACCGGCACGTCAAGACCGCGGTCGATGATCGGGATTCGTGATCCCGCCCAATAACGCGTCGGATTACTGGTCTTGATGAGGAATCCGGGTGGTCGCCGCGGCAACCGCTGATTCGGCGCTTCGCCGCCGCCCCCAAATGGCTCAGGCGGCGGCGGACGCTGGTCGGGTGGCGGTGGGATCGGTTCGAGTACCCCGCGCCCGCCGGGAATCTCCCCCGGTACCCTGTTTCGAGCCATGCCGGCTCCAAATGGCGAGTTGAGCAGCCGCTGACTGACCTCGTCCGGGATGGCCATTTCACTCCCGGCCAGGCGCTCTCCGCGCGGGGTGAGCAGCATTAAATCGACCTTCCAGGCGGCGGCATACCGCCGGAGTATCTCCTGACGCTGATTCAGTGTCGCCTCGCGCAACTCCTCGGCAATCATTCGCGAAACAAGGTCGAACTGAACACTCTGTGTGAAGGCGATGAAACGGTCAGGATTGAATCGGTAACGAAGCCCGACCAGTCCAATGATCAGCGTGACCACCAGGACCATGTTCAGTAGCACCCACAGAACAATCTTCACATAGAGTGACAAGCGCATCTTCATCCCGAAACCTGCTCTCCCGCTGTCCGCACCATCATATAGCCGGCGGAACGGACAGTTCTGATATAACGTGGGTTGCGTGCCTCGTCGCCAAGCTTGCGACGAAGGCTTGATACGTGGACGTCGACGGAACGATCGAAGACCTCATAGTTACGGTCACCGATCTCGTTCAGCAGTTGCTCCCGACTGACGACGCGGTCTGCCGCCCGCGCCAGATAAAGCAGCAGGTCATATTCGACCGGGGTCAGTGTCAGTACCTGCCCGGCAAGGGTGGCCTTGCGCGCTGCCGGTTCGAGCCGCAGCTCCTGGACAACGATCTCTTCGTCGCCCTCGCGTGGCTGGTTCATCCGGTTCATCTGGCTCATCTGGGAGCGGCGGGTCACGGCCCGGATTCGCGCCAGGAGTTCGCGGGTTGAGAAGGTCTTCGGGAGGTAGTCATCCGCGCCCATCTCGAGCCCGGCGATCCGATCCGCTTCGTCTCCCATCGCCGTCAGCATAAGCACCGGCAAGGTCGAATTCTGGCGCAACTGCCGTAATACCTCATATCCGTTCATTCCCGGAAGCATGACGTCGAGAATGACGGCGTTGAACTCCTCTTTGAGCGCCCTTGCCAATCCATCGGGCCCGTTGTTGACTGTCGTTATCTCGTAGCCGAGCGGGGTCAGGTAGTCACGAATCAGGCGGCAGAGCTTCAGATCGTCATCGATCAGCAGGATCTTCACCGGTTGTGTCGCATCGTTAACAATGGTTACGGGTAGTGTGGACATAAGGCCATTATCCGACTATTTCGTGCTGACGACCAGCCCTTTGTACATTCCCATTCCGCACGAGAAGCTGAGCGTTTCCGAACGCGTTGCCGGCAACTCGATTGTCATCCTCCCACCCAGCGGAAGGCGCTGTCTGATTCCGAGTTGGGGAAAGAGTACCTCACTCGCACAGTTCGGTTCGACCTCGCGTTCAAATAGAAGACGGACCGGCTGACCTGTCTTCACCGCAATCTCTGCCGGAGTGAAACCACGGCTGCCGACGCTGATCCTGATTACGTCTGCTGGTATCGCCTCAGTTTGTAGTTCCCTGGATCTCTGCGCGAGTTGGCTGATTCCATTTTCGGACGCCGGGGCGACTTCGAGATCGAAGGGCTGCGTAACCCGCGCGCCCGCAACCTGAAACTGCGCCCACATTCTGTAACGACCTGGTTGCGGAAATACGACCAGTGTCCGGATCTCCTCCGGCGGCGGGCCGGGAATGGCCGGTTCATGGTAGTGTGCGATTGTCGGGGAGGCCTCAGCACTGCCAGTAATCTGCCCAGCTCCATCCTCGATCGGGTGGGCGTGAATGAAGTGGCGGTGTGCCGGATCGATGATCACGAAGTGGGCCCACGCACCGAGGAATGGTTCGAGGCTCTCAGGTATCTGTCCGGCGCCATCCCTGATCCGGAGGCTCAACCCATTCTCTTCACCTGCGCGCAGCGGTCGGCTCGACGCGAGCGTCAGGTTGAGTCCGCGAGCCATTACCTGCCTCCTGACTGGTGAGATCAGTCCGTCCGGAGATGGCTCACGCTCACCCACCAGCTTTGAGTCTCCCGCAGGCGGCGCTGCCGCAGTCTGTCGCCCGATATCAAGCCCGATATCAAGTATAAACGACACCACCTGCTGCCTTCCGCCCGGTGGCGTGAAGTCGGCATAGAGGCGGTAACGCCCACTGTGTGGGAATCGATGAGTTACCTCATAACGGTCACCAGGCGCGAGCTCCGGATGGATGTGGTCGAGGTCTTCCAGATCCTCCGCGACTACCAGGAGGTGGAGCGGTCGCTCGTGAACATTCTCCAGGTAGCGGATAACCTTCCCGTCACCTCCCCTGACCCTGAAGCTGAGACCGATCGGCTGGCCGGCGCTAAGCCTTTCTTCCATAACTTCAAGCGAGAGTCGAAATTTCGCCGGTGCAGGAAGTGAGGGAATCTCCCTCCACCGTGCCTGTCGAGTCGGATTGCCTGGCGTCATCCCGATCAGCTCCGACGCTAATGACGCCCCGCCAGCAATCCCTGAAACATCGAAATATGCTCGGTTCAATTGCCCCTCGCTCAGTCGGCCGCGGTAGTGGCTGGAAAGCAGGTACGGGAAGGCGAGCCGTCCCGCCTCATCGGTCGTCGCAAAGTAGGCATATGTGCCGGCGGGATATTCCGGTGTCACCGTCCAGCGGCCATTGAATTGATCGAGATCGCCAGCCCCGGCAACATACTTGAAATCCTCGATGAAGCTTCCGAGAGGAGACTCTTCGCTGACCGCCGGCCCCTCCTGGCCTGGCTCGAGCCTGGCGCCGTCCGGCAGTTCATTGCGCCGTGTAATTCGTCGCCGCTGATAGCTCGATCGCTGGCGTCTCAGCCCACCCGTTCCATCACTGTTTGTGTATCCCCACGGCCCATAGATTGGAAAACCGTCGAACGCGAAACCGATGAGTGGCGAATGGCGGCTCGAATCGCTGATCATCGCTTCGAGCAGCCCGAGTGGGGTCTTGTGCGTCAATGATGGGCGAGGCCATCCGCCTGCCACCCGCGACCCGTCGTCATTCATTGCCTGCGGATCGAAATGCCAGAGGTTCTGCCCGCGATACGAGG
>JBEIMN010000263.1:0-5139 GCA_040378705.1 Acidobacteriota bacterium | reverse complement strand
GCTCGTGTCGAATCGCAGGATCGCCTGAAAATGGCGTAACGCCTCTGCTTCAATACCCGGTTCAATCGCTTGTGCGGCCGACTGTGCGCCAACACGCTGGCTGAAGAGGACCGGCCAGTTCAGCAGAACCAAAATTCCGAGGACTCGAATGATCGCAGGTCTCATTGCTGATAATCCTTTTCATGTTTTCCGTATCAATATTGGGTTAGGTTAATTTAGGTCAATTTGGAGCCTGGCTGGGAGTTTTCAGGATTTCGTCAATGATCCGCGCCGGGCCTCCGGGAGACTGAAAAAGTGCGATCCCGGCAATTCCCGCGGCCCCGGCGGCGAGCGGCTGCCGGAAATTGCGGCTACTAATTCCACCCAGCGCGATCACCGGAATGGCCACTGCGGCGCAGATCGATCCTAAACCGGCAATCCCGAGCGGCTGCCCATACGCGGCCTTCGACGGTGTCTCATAGACCGGGCCACAGACGATAAAATCTGCTCCACCTTCCGCTGCCCGCCGCGCCTCGTCGACGGAATGCGTTGATACCCCGATGATAAAGTCCGCCCGTCCAAGTCTGGTCACTGCCCGTCGAACCTCCTCCACCGGAAGTGAAGTCGTTCGCAGATGCACCCCGTCGGCGCCAATCGCCAGCGCGATATCCAACCGGTCATTGATCAGAAGGCGTGTTTCGTGGCCCCTCACCGCGTCAAGACAGCGACGCGCCATCGACACGAGCTCACCAGACCCAAGATCCTTCTCACGGATCTGGATAAGGTGGCAACCGGCCTGCGCCGCCGCACGCACCGATTCGATCTGACGATCCATCGCGATCTCAGACCTGGTTTCAGTTGTCGGATTGAATCCCTGACGATTTGTGATCAGGTAGAGCAGCGGACGTGACAGTGGAAGAGTCATCGGCGATCTCCGTCGAAGTTTTCGTGACTGGAGATTCTGAACGCGACAGGCGCGCACCGAGCTCGGCGACACTCCCGCGAAAATTGAGGATCTCTTTTACCCCGAATACCACGTTCACTATCCCCAGTCCGCTTACCGCACCACGAACCCAGCCGCTTGTCATGACTCCCGGCAGCCACTGGGCGTTGAACTTCTCTGTCATCAGGTAGAGGAAAAAATTCTCCTCCCAGAACTGTGAATACCACGGGAGGATCAACAGCAGGATGCCGATCTCGAAGCAGATGAAGATGTAGATTATGACGGTTACTTTCGCGGACATCGGTTCCTTGATATTCAACGATACTCAATGATTCTTGATCAGCGCCACTCTCACAGAATCAGATAATCGAGCCAGTCACTTCACTATTACCAGGAAATCATCAGGAAGCAAAGAATAGCAGGTTGAGGGAGATAGTCAAACGACCGCTGCGGGCTTATTGGATTGCCCAGATTGTCCAGATTGCCCAGAATGGCTATTGCCGGGGATCAATTCTGACCAACAGCTCCTCGCGATTTCGGATGACGCTCAGGCTGATCGAGGTTCCACGGGCCTTATCCAGGGTGCTGAGCAGCGAGTTGAGATCGCTGACCGGTGTTTCACCGACACGTGTAATGATGTCTCCCGATCGCAGTCCGGCCAGTGGTGCCTCTGCCTTTTCGAGGACCGAACTGACCAGCACTCCACGCTCGACCGAAAAGTGGGCCATCAACTGGCTGGTCAGTGGCAGAATCTCGATTCCATAAAATACCCGCAGACGGATCGCCGGAGGCGCCGGGAGCGTAATCGCGCCGACGAAAGTTCTCATCATCTCGATCTTCGAGCTGAGTGTCGCCCGGCGCTGGTCATTTGGCGCTATTCTTCGCAGCTCCTCTTCCATACTCTCAAGCCGTCGCGCAAAGGCAAGCAACTGCTGCTCCGGTTCGATCGATGGCGCCGGAACGAGCTTCGATTTCAGGGTTTTTATCTCCTGTCCACGCCGGACACGAACCGTGATCTCGCTGTCGGGAGGAAGCTGCCGAATGACTGTCGCCAGTTGCGCGTAATTGGTGATTCGTCGATCGTTGACACTGAGCAGAATATCTTTTGGTCTGATACCGGCCTTATCTGCCGGACTGTCAGGCGCAACGGCAATTATCCGCACTCCGGTATTGTCGACCGAGCCACTGTAGATTCGTGATGGAGGTCCAACCGTCGCATCGATCCCTGTCGCCCCAAGCCAACCGTACCGCAGACTCTCACGTGTATTGATGATCGATTTCGCGATGCTTGAGATTCGTGATATCGGATAGACGAGGTGCTGGCCCTGACCGGCACTGTCATAGATTGCCATCCCGAAGATCTCATTACCCGGTCCAAGGACGAGGCTGCCATCCTGCGCCGCGGTCAGTTTTGGGGTCGTCAGGTAGTAGATCGGACTGGCCGCCTGATACCTGAAATCTCCAAGCGCCTTCGTCACCTTCCCGGTGTAGATGTTTCTTCGCGGACTGGTATAGATCGTCGAGGCGTTCGGGCTCATCCGCTGGTTGGGATTAAACCCGTAGAGGCGGATATCGAGTCGCGCTGGCAGCGTTTTTGGGGTGTAAAAGGGAACCGGTTTGAGATTTGGATCCTCCACCTTCAGGATGCAGAGCCCGGAGACAAGATCCATTCCGACAAACCTGGCGCTGACCATTCGCGTGCTGGCCGATCTGACGGAGACTGCGGTTGGTGGATTCTGTGGCGTGACGTCGATCAGCCTGGTGATGATGTGCCCCTGGTCGTCAAGCACCAGCCCGAGCGTTACACGGCGCCGAAGCATCGATGGCAGCGGCTCGCCATCGAGCGTCATCATGTTCTGCTCGCCACCCATCTGCTTTGTAATGTCGACCGTCTGCGTAACCCAAACCCAGCCCTTCGGCTCCTCCTGGCGAAGCATCGGACGTGGAACCTCTGGCGCTGTGACCGGTGGCGTCGTCACGGCTCCCCCGCGCTTCTTCTTGTCGGCGCTCCCCGATTTTACCGCTACTCTACTCTGGATTTCAGTCGGCGATTCAATTAGTTCGCCAGGAACCGGGCTCGCAGTCCAATTGATATGGTTGACATGGTCGACATCGTCGACATGGGCAATTGGACTGCCAGCCAATGGAGTGCCAGGTGGCATCACGTCGGCCGATGCATTAATTGACTGTACGAGGAGGATGAGGCTGAATGATAGTGTCCTGATCAAATTACACACTACGGAGATGCTTCCTGCCCGATGTTGGAATTGCCGGTACATCCGTGAAATCGTTAGAGTATAAAAGCATTGGCTGCAGGGTAGTCGGTCTCCCTGCAGCCGCGCATTTGATCGTCTTCCGTCGGGGTAATCTTCACCGGAACGGAAATTTTCATAAGCCATTAAATCGAGGGGACGTAACCAGCAACCTGGCCCACCGGAGCTGAACTCTCCGCCCCGATCAGCGTGAGCTGCGAGGTGGTGGAGACCATTCGACCCTGCTCGTGGTTGAAGACCCGCCAGCTATTGGCGTTGCCATCCGTCTGGCTTGCCACGGCATCAGTTTCACTGGCAGCGGCGATATTGACCAATCCGGCCCGGACGGATTGGCGCGACTCAACCGCCCGTGAAGCATTCAGCTTCGCGACCTCTGAAGAGACCATCGAGCTACTGGATGAGCTATTGGATATGGTGGATATTGCGGACTCGACTACCTGAGTACCCGGGGTTGCAGACGCAATCTGTGCGCTGCCATCCTGGAATGTACCGACCTGCTGGCCACCGCTGGCCGAATTGACCGGCGAGTAAGACCGCTGATTGATCTGATATGTCGAGACGCTGATGACCAGCGCGACTGCGGCCATCGCCGCCATCGCCGCCGAGGTCTGAACCTTCGACAATGAACCCGCCCAGAGGCGGCTGAGCCACTCTATCGGACTCGACGTCGCTTCACGCTGCTCGGATTCGGCACGGGCAATGCGGGCCCGCAGTCTGAAGTCGAAATCTGATGGAACCTCAACCCTTGGCTGGGCCTTCAGGAGGGAGAGCAGGGAATCGAGTTCACCGGAGTAGCCGGAGCAGTCCGTGCAACTGTCGATGTGGCTCATCAGGCTGTTTCTCGTTGCCTCGGACTCGCCGACGGTGCTCGACATTTTCCGAACAATGCCTGAATCGATAGCTTCCCTGGTTGACTGACAATTCATCTGATTTTATCTCCGGTTCGTTATTCAGTCTGCAATTACTGCTATTACTGCTATTCCGTTATCGAGACCCGGACTCTTTGCCGGGGATCGAGATCGACAGACTATAAGATATCTCGCAACTTCTCTTTTAAGAGGTTTCTGGCCCGGTTGATCCGAGATTTGACCGTTCCAGTCGGAAGTCCAAGCACTTCCGAAATCTCTTCATAACTCTTCTCTTCCAGGTCACAGAGGACCAGCGCGGCCCGGTACTTCTCGGGAAGGCTGGCGATTGCCCTGGTGACAGCGAGTCGGCGTTCTTCGGTGATCATCGCGTCATCGGCCATAATCTGCCGCTGATCGGGAAGCTCTACCTCAAGTTCCTCGCTATCCTTGTCTGAAAAGAACGTTGGCAGGGGGATCAACCTCCGCCGTTTTCTCTGTCTTAGCTCCGTGATCGCCAGGTTGTGGGCGATCCGGTAAATATATGTCGAAAAGCTGAAGGTCGCCTGGTAGCGGTCGATGTTCATGTAGACCCTGACAAAGGTCTCCTGAGCAATATCGACTGCCCGATCGTAATCACTGGTCATCCGGTAGACGTAGTTGGTGATCTGATTACGATAGCGCCGGACTATCTCCTGAAACGCTGTCTCGTCACCTGCCCGGGTCGCCGCGAGAAGGGCGTGGTCGTCAATTTGACCTTCCTGGCTTCTCTGGCCTTCCAGACTTTCTGGGCTTTCCAGTGTCCCCTGAACTCCCCGCTGAGAAACATCCTCGGCGTCCTCGCCGGATACGATCACTGGGTCCTGTTCCTCATTTGGCACTCCGGCTGTCACTCCACCTGATTTTTCGCCCGACGTTGCGGCTTTTTCCAAAGGCTTCTCGGGCTTCTCAATTAAGCCAACCGGGCTAATCGGGCTAACCGGGCCAATCGGGCCAACTGGGCCTCTTGCGACCGAGGTCGTTGTCACTCTGTTGGCAGCAGTACTCGCCGAGCCAGGTAAAGCGGTCTCAATCGTCGATCCAGCCTTACCTCCCTGCT
>JBEIMN010000262.1:0-5148 GCA_040378705.1 Acidobacteriota bacterium | reverse complement strand
GTGTTTGGTGATGTCTACGAATCTGGGTGCAGCCCGTTATTGGGAGGACATGCCGTTGCCGAACTGGTACAAGTTTGACACGTTGGATGAAGTGGTGGGCAAGGTAGCTGAGTTGATGGATCGGGAGTTGCCGTCGGCTTCTCAACTTGTGTATCAAAGTTGGGTGGCTAAGAATCGTTCGGTGTTCAAGCGTGAGGTCAAGGAGTTGCCGGTCAATGGACGTAACTTCTCGCAGCTCCAGTTGCTGACCCCCGGGGCGACCAATGCCGGAAGCGGAAATTTCAATGAGATCCGTTTCAATGCCCGTTCGAATCAGCAGAATGGGTACAAACTCGACGGTGTCGAAGCCTCCGCGATCTGGGATGCTTCGCCGGGCTATCTGACGGTTCAGGGGTCGCAGTTCCGGCTTCAGACCTCGCTCGAAAATATTCAGGAGTTCCGGGTCGATTCTTCAAACTACCCGGCGGAATACGGAACCGGAACCGGTGGGCAGATCAACGTCATCGGCAAGAGTGGCAGCAACAGCTTCCACGGAGCGGTCTTCGAATATATCCGCAATGACAAGTTCGATGCGCGCAACTTCTTCGATGGCAACGAGAAATCGAAGCTGCGGCTCAACCAGTTTGGTGGAAGCCTTGGTGGGCGGCTGATCAGGGATCGGCTCTTCTTTTTTGGCAGTTACGAAGGGCTTCGTCAGCGTGCGGGATTCAATATCATCGAATCGACGCCGTCAGATAATGTTCGCGACTTCATCAGTTATTACGGTACGAGCGATGCGCGTGGCGAGGCGGCGCGGGGGCAGCTCGGCATTAGCACGGCGGATGCCGACGCCGGGCTGGCACGGATTCAGACACTGCGCGCGACCGGGGCGATCAACGCCTTTCCGATTGGAACCGGTGCCCGTTCGAGTATCGGCGGATTGAACAATTCGGCGCAGTTGGTCAAGGCCGCGCGCGTCGCACAGCTTGGAGAGGACGCGTTCAGCCTGCGATTGGATGGTCGGGTCAGTGATAGCGTCAATGCTTACGTTCGTTATCAGCGCAACACCGGCGAGCTCAACTCCCCGGACGGATTGACAGGGAGATTGCTGGTGGCCGATCAGCAGCCGGACAACCTCGTCGCCTCGGTCTCCAAATTTGGCCAGGGTTACATCAATGAGGTGAAGTTTGGAATGAATCGTGCGCCATCACAGTTGTGCACCTCATTTCCGTCGGTTGCCAATTCGACGATCGACTTTTCGAAGAGTGCCTTCATTCTGACGGGTGGAATCGTCCAGCCGGGAGTCAACGGCGGTGCGGCGACCGGGTTCTCGAGTCCGGGTGGACTGACGCGGCAGTCGTCGGCCGGTAACGGTCGTGCCCAGCCCATTCGACCAGTCAGCTACAGTTTCATCGATAGTCTGGCGTTGACCAGAGGCAGCCACTCGGTCAAGGTCGGAGTCGAGGCGCGCCTGCTCACCGTCAATTTCGATCAGCTTGGTGGCACGCAGTACAGCTATGGCAGTATGCGCGACTTCGCGCTCAACCAGAATCTGACAGCGGCCTTCATCGGAGACATGTCGGCGGCGGGTAACTTCCGCGTCGCGACGAATCCGATCACCACGATTTCGCGCCCGCAGGATGGCCCCCATAACGCTCGCCAGCATTATCTTATCTGGTATGCCCAGGACGAGTGGAAGATTCGGCCCAACTTCACGGTCAATTACGGTATGCGTTACGAGTACTATTCGCCGGTCAGCGAAAAGGATGGCCGGGCGATCGTCGTTGACGCGCGGACGGGAACCTTCCAGGATCCAAAGAAGGCCTTTTATCAGGCGAATCGCAATGCCTGGGGACCGCGACTCGCCTTCACCTGGGCGCCGGCGGCGCTTGGCGGGCGGACGGTGATCCGCGCCGGTGGCGGTCTTTACTATGGTCCGGGCCAGTTCGAGGATCTGATCCAGCCGATCGAGTCGAATGTGCTCCGCAGCACGACTTCGTTCGCGACCGGAATCGATTCGAATACGGCGTCGCGCGTCTCGACGGTCACGCTTCCGGTGACAAGTTTTGCGCCACGTGTTTATGACGTCAACGGCTATCGTGTCCCGGAGCGGATCGGCCAGTACGGAATGTCGATCCAGCAGCAGTTGCCGGGCAATACGGTACTGACGCTGGCCTATGTCGGCAGCCAGGGACGCAATCTCTTCCAGCGTAATATCACCAACGTCATCCTGCCGGGAACGGCAACCGTCGCCTCTGGTCAGCCCCTGCCAGGGAATGTTGGAATCGTCAATATCGTCAATGCCGATGGCCGGGTGACGGCGGTTCGCCAGATCCGTCAGTTCAGCCTGATCAACAAGACGCTCGACAGCAGCGGCAATGTTGTCGACAGTGTTGGGAATGTGCTTAGCCCCTTTGGCGAAATGGACTACAAGACAAGCGGCGGGCGTGACAGCTTCAACGCGTTGCAGGTAACGGTGAATCGCCGTTTCACGGCCGGATTGACGCTCGGTGGCCATTATCAGTGGGGACACAGCATTGGCACGACGCAGGGGTCGAACGAGGCCCAGACGGCGCAGGATCCCTTCAATTTCAATGGCGAGCGTGGCAACAACACCTTTGACATTCGCCATACCGGAAACGTCACTGCGCTCTGGGAGCTTCCGGTTGGCAAGGGACGTTCACTCGGACTCGACGGTTTTGCTGACAAGCTTCTTGGAGGCTGGTCGCTGGCCAGTGTCTACAATTTCCGCTCCGGGACGCCACTCGATATTCGGATCACGCGACCGGATGTGGTAATGCAGTGTCAGAATCCGACCGGGTGTGTCGATGGTTCAGCGACCTTCGCGAATGGGTTTGTCCGCTCGCTGCCCGGAACGATCAGTTCGACGGCTCCGCTGCCATCGGGCTTCGTTGCGGTGATCAACACGCCGGGTGGCAACAATACACGTAACACGCGGCGACCGGATCTGATTTCCGGTGTCAATCCATACCTCTCGGTTGGCGATCTGCGCTTCATCAATCCGGCAGCCTTTGCGATGCCGAAGCCGGGAACTTACGGTAATCTCTCGCGCGGCGCCTTCTATGGTCCGAATTTTCAGCAGATCGATCTGACGCTGCAGAAGAAGTTCCGGATCACCGAATCGATCGGGTTCGAATTCCGGACCGAGCTCTATAACCTGCTCAACCGCAGCAATTTCACCAATCCACCGGCGATTCTGCCGAACAACATCGGCAGCTCGCTGACCTCACAACAGCCCGGTCAGCCATTCAACTATGCCAGCGAGACCAGCAACAACGTCGGCAATTTCGGGCTGATCAATGGCACGGTCAGTCGGACGGTCGGACTGGGAACCAATCGCCAGATTCAGTTCTCCGGTCGAATCACGTTCTGACATCCGATTCGGGCCGCTGCTAAGGTCAGCTCCGAAATCGCAATCGACGGAGGTCGTGGGAATTGTTCCGCGGCCTCCGTCGCCATTTTGAGCCACTTTCGACTTCCTGTTTGTCTGACGCTATTTCTCTGATCGTCGCTGGAAAAGTCAGGTAAGGTGTGGAAAGATGACGGGAGTGCACAGAAATCAGGTTGAGGCCGGATCTTCAGGTCGAAATTTAGCTGGATACTGAAGAGAGAATAAAACGAGCGGCCTGGCAGCGGGGTCGCATTTTCAACAGGATGGTTATGGAAGCATTGGGAATGGTCGAGTGTCGCGGAATGGTGGCCATGATCGAGGCGGCGGACGCGATGGTCAAGACGGCGAATGTGACGCTCGTTGGCTATGAGAAGATCGATGCCGGGCTGGTGACGGCGATTGTCCGTGGCGAGGTGGCGGCGGTCAAGTCGGCGGTCGATGCCGGAGCGGCAGCGGCGCGGCGGATAGGCGAGGTCGTCTCGACGCACGTCATCCCGCGTCCGCACGGTGAGGTTGATGACGGGATTCCGGTTCTCAACACCGGTGAGACCAACCGCAAGCCGATTAGTGGTTCAGTCTGACAGAGAGTCTTTAGTGGCGGCAGAGTTCGATTACGCTGATCTCGGGCGGGCAGCCATACCGCAACGGGAGGACGACTGTTCCAAGACCGCGATTGACGTAGATATGTGTCTCGCCGAAGCAGGCGTACCCGCGCATCAGCCGGCGGGAAGGGCGGCGCAGCCAGCGTTGAGTCTTTCGGTTCTCTCTTCCGATCAGGAGTCGCCAGTTGATCTGTCCGCCGTGAGTATGCCCGGAGAGGACAAGGTCGATGCCGGCGCGCGCCGCTTCGCGGATGATCGAGGGGTTGTGGGCGAGCAGTATCCGTGTCTCGGTGTCGTGTGTGCCGTTGAGCGCCCGGTCGAGATCGTCACGGCGGACGGTGCTGTCATCGATGCCAAGGAGCCGGATGGTCGCGGCATCACGCTCGATCAGCAGATTTTCGTTCTCCAGTACTCTGATTCCCGCGGCACGAAGGGCCTGCGCCATTCCTGCTCCATCCGTCCAGTGATCGTGATTGCCGAGTACGGCGAAGACGCCGTGGTTTGCGCGGAGCGTGCCAAGCGCGCGTGCGCAGCCGGCGATAAACTCCTTCGAGTGTGAAATATAGTCCCCAGTCAGGACGATCATATCGGGCTGAAGATCGTTGACGCGTTTGGCCGCTTCGGTGATTTCGGCTTCGCTCAGAAAGGGGCTGTGGTGGATGTCTGAGAGCTGGACCATCCTGAAGCCATGGACTTGCAACGGAAGTTTCGGGATCAGGATTGGCTGATGTGTGACCACAATGGTTCGTGGTTCAAGTATTGCCGCCTGAAGTACTGCCGCAAAATAGTCCTGCCAGCGAAGTCCAAATCTGGCGCGGGCCTTCGCCTGATTTAGGGGCTGGGTCCTGAAGCCGGGAAAACCACGCCCGCTGATGCGCATCAACAGCGTCTTCTTCATTGAATTCTCCTCAGGTTATTCTCCATCGGCTCCTATCTTCATTTTCCCAGTGCGGGGGGCCATTGCAAGCCTGAAAGTCGGGATCATCCACAGGGATTCATCGCACGAGATCATCGCGATTATAATCAGCTTCTCAGGTTATGACAAAGCCAGTCAGTAACCGGTAATCTTTGAACTGCTTTGCCAGGCTTTGACAATCATGCAGGGATAATGCTCCCCAAACAATATGGACAATGTTGAAAGCCTGTGCTATACCG
>JBEIMN010000261.1:0-5164 GCA_040378705.1 Acidobacteriota bacterium | reverse complement strand
GGTTGGTGCAGGTTGGGATCAAGCTGATGCCGCGGATCTGGCATCATCCGACACTTTCGCTGCAGCAGAAGGTCGAGCTCTTCTTCCGTCTTTTCGGAAATTGTGCAGCGATGCTCATGATCGTGTTGAGTCTGCTTCACGTTCCGATCCTGATCGTGCGCTTCAATCAGGGGCTTTTTCACATGCTGCTGCTTGATGCGCCATTGATGCTCTTTGCAACATTGTCGGTCGTCAGCTTCTATGGGACATCGATTCTCTATCGGTATCCAAACGAGAAGAAGCGGCTCTGGATGATTCCACTGGCGATGGCGGTTGGGATAGGAATGGTCTTTTCGAACACACGTGCGGTGCTTGAAGCACTTTTTGGAGTCAAGTCGAGCTTCGTCCGCACTCCAAAATATAAAGTTGAAAACAGTGAGGACAACTGGCTCCAGGTAGCGGTCCGATACCGTCGAAAAAAGGGCTGGCTCCCATACCTTGAACTTGCCTTTGCCGCATACTTTCTCTTTGCGGTCTATTATGCTTTTCGCTCGCACATCTATGCGACGATTCCGTTTCTGCTGATCTTCCTTGTAGGCTACGGCTACATTGGTGGAATGTCTTTGCTGCAGGGAAGGATGAGAAGATTGCTTAACGTGATCAGACGCAACTGATCGAAGAGTAAATCGTGTTAAGTGCGATGGGCGTGGGATTCGATTCCGCGCCCATTGCTTTATGTCAATTCAACCTTTATCCAAGACAGGAGAGAGTAAGCCAATGATACCGGTGCTCTTACTGAGCCTGATTTTTACCTTGCAATCAATGGAGACCAGAATGCCGACCAAATCTGATCAATTGCCGCGCTCGCGAGCGGAAATGACAAATTACACGGAAACGAGTACTTACGATGACGTACTGAAGTTTATCGCGAGTCTGCAAAAGTTGAGTGGTAATATGCGGGTTGAAAATTTTGGAAAGACAGAGGAAGGACGTGAGCTTCCATTGATGATTCTTTCCGACCCGCCGGTAAGCGATCCACGAGAGTTGCGTGGGAACAACAAGCCCGTCGTCTTTGTGATGGCCAACATTCATGCAGGTGAAGTTGAAGGAAAGGAAGCGATGCAGCACCTGTCGCGACGGCTGACGCTGGGCGACCTGCGACCGATTCTCAGGACAATGGTGATTCTGATTGCACCAATCTACAATGCGGATGGTAATGAGCGAATCGATGTCAGGCAAAGAACTGCGCAGAACGGTCCGGTGGGTGGAGTGGGTACACGGGAGAACGCGAAGGGGCTCGATCTGAATCGAGATTATATGAAGCTCGAGTCGGTTGAGGCACGGGCACTTGTCGGACTGTTCAATCGCTGGGATCCGCATCTGACGGTCGACCTGCACACTTCAAACGGCTCCTATCACGGGTATCATCTCACCTATTCTCCAACACTCAATCCGAATGCCGATGCAAGGTTGATCGCTTATGAACGTCGAATGCTTCCGGCGATTGGGAAAACACTGCTCCGTAATCACCGGTTTCGGAGCTATTATTATGGAAACTATGCGACAAAGGAGCGGCTCAACCGTGAATCGGAGAACTTCGAACTGCAAAGATCCGGACGAGCGGCGGAGCCGGCAGAGAATCCGGAGACGCGTGTGTGGAGAACCTTCGATCATCGCCCAATGTTCGGCAACAACTATGTCGGACTGCGGAATCGGCTGACGATACTTTCCGAAGCCTACAGCTACCTCGAATTTCAGAAACGCGTCGCGGTTACTGAAGCATTTGTCGAGGAGATACTACGCTATACCAGCCTGCGTGGGGCGGAGATTACGGGTTTGATCGAGCGTGTCGACAGCGAACTGTTGAGGGGTAAAGCAAGATCGCAGGGGGTAGATTTTGAGATTACTCCACTGGCGAAGCCGGTGCCGATTCTGGTTGGTGAGGTGAAGAAGGTACGAAATCCCCTTTCAGGTAAGGACATGACTTTGATGATCGAGGATAAGGCAACTCCAACAATGATGCCTGATTACGGAGTCTTTACCGCGACACGAAGTCGGACGCTCCCCGGTGGATATATCTTCACACCCGAAGATGGGTTGAAATCGATGATCGACAATCTCAGGCAGCACGGAATTCTGATGGAAGAACTGAAAGAGCAGCTGACGATTGAAGTTGAGAAGTTTTCGATCGGGTCGGTGACAAAGGCTGCGCGTGTCTTTCAGGGACATCAGGAGATTCGACTGCGTGGAACCGTGGCGACTGAAAGTCGAACACTGCCGGCGGGTTCGATCGTGATCAGAACGGCTCAGCCGAAGGCTGCCCTGATCTTCTATCTGCTCGAAGCGGAGAGTGACAGTGGATATGTCCGGTGGAACTTCCTTGATTCCTATCTCGAAAAGGGACGGACCTATCCTATCTTTCGTATTGCAGGTGAGGTACGGAGTGTTGGCAGGCTCGTCAACTAATCGATTTGGTGCTCGCTCGGGGTAAGGTCAAATGCCCGATCCTGGCGAGCACCGATTATTTATGGCATTGTGTATTTATGGCCAGACAAATACTGATTAAAGGTGGACAACTGATCCCGCTCCAGGAGACTGCGCGGATAATGACGGCTGATCTTTTGACCGCTGATCTGTTGATTGAAGGGAATCGAATTGCGGCGATTGAACCATCAATCAGGGCGACGAGTTCGATGGAGACGATTGACGCACGTGACCGTTTTGTCCTGCCTGGATTCGTACAGACACACATCCATCTTTGCCAGACGTTGTTTCGTGGCGCGGCTGATGACCTGTCATTGCTCGACTGGTTGAAGCAGCGTATCTGGCCGATGGAGGCGGCGCATGATCGTGAGAGCATCGGATTATCTGCACGGCTCGGCATTGCGGAGATGATCAGAGGTGGAACGACCAGTGCGTTAACGATGGAATCGGTCAATCATACCGATTCGGTCTTTGAGGAGGTTGAGAGGGCTGGGTTTCGGGCAACGGTTGGAAAGTGCATGATGGACAGTGGGGAAGGAGTTCCGGAAGCGCTTCACGAAGATAGTGCCCATTCTATCGAGGAGTCGCTACGGCTTTTGCGGAGATGGCACGGGCAGGCTGAGGGGCGAATCCGTTACTGTTTCGCGCCACGATTTGCAATCAGTTGTACACGAAGCCTGCTTGAGGAGACGGCTCGACTTGCCAGGGAGCATGGTGTGATCATCCATACACACGCGTCAGAGAACAGGGATGAGATCGCCATGGTCAGGCAGATGACCGGACTAGGCAACATCGAATATCTTCATCAGGTTGGGCTGACCGGCCGGGATGTGGTGCTCGCACACTGTGTTCATCTCAACCAGAATGAGATCGAGATTCTGGCTACCACGCAGACCCAGGTCGCACACTGCCCATCGTCCAACCTTAAACTTGCGTCAGGAATTGCGCCAGTCGTCAGACTACTGGAGAATGGAATCAATGTATCACTTGGTGCCGATGGAGCGCCCTGTAACAACCGACTTGACATGTTCACGGAGATGCGGACGGCGACCCTGCTTCAGAAGTCTGTTCATGGGCCACGAACACTCCCCGCCAGGCAGATCTTGAGAATGGCAACGATTGGTGGTGCCCGTGCCATCGGACTCGCAGACCAGATTGGAAGCCTAGAGATCGGCAAACAGGCGGATCTCCAGATTCTTGACCTTGAAATGATCCATACCGTACCTCATCCGGATCCGATCTCAACAATCGTCTTTGCCGCGCAACCGCAGAATGTCGAGACCGTTATCATCGATGGTCGGATTGTCATGCGCGATCGTCGACTTTTGACGCTCAATGAGGCGACGTTGACCAGAAGCGTCAAAGCCTGCAACTTATTTAAATACAACAATTTACAGTCATAGCGCTCTTTTTTGTCAGAAAATCAAAATGGGTTGAAGCAGGTCAGAACGAACCAGACTTCAACCCATTTTGATTTTGTGATCCAGCATTAACGCTGACTCAGACAGTCTCTGCCTTGCCTGATTTCGGATTAGGATCAGACCCCTTCTTCTGGTCTTTTCCATCAAGCATATGGCATTTGCCATCAAAGAGGGCGCCCTGCTCGATGATCAAAGCCGGGGTAAAGATATCGCCATAGACGCGTCCGGTTGGATGAATTCGGACCGAGGTTTTGGCAGTGATCGTCCCCTCGACGATTCCGCTTACCTCGACGGTTCCAGCCTTAATTGTGGCCTTGATTCGTCCCTTCTCCATTACCAGCAGGCTTCCATGCTCGGAGTTGATAGTTCCACTAATCACCGCATCGACGCGCATAATCTCCGTGAACTTTACCTCACCGTTGATGTCTGTACCTTCACCAAGAAAACTGCGCAAATCAGTCGGGGATTCTGAACCTCCGCCACCTCCATAATAGTTCGATTTGCTGCCTCCAAATTTCATAAACAATGCCTCCTCAAAAGTGAGTCCAGTTATTCAAAATGATCAGAAGAATGTAGTCGATTCTTCATGCGGATCAGGATAAGTTGACGGGGGGCGATACCGATGAATGGTCCGAAGTGTTGGATGAAGCCATCTCAGTTTTACGCAGAATCATTGAGTAGAGTCGATCAAGTTCACTCATTGAACTGAACTCAATCTCAATCTTTCCGAGCAGCGTCCCTGGCTGATGGCCGGCGTTCTGACTGAGATGAATGCGAACCTGAGTCCCGAGGTACCGCTTAAGCTTCAACTCAGCGGCGCGAATGTTAGCATCATTCTGTACAGGTGTCGAGTTCTCTCTTCCCGCTTTTCCAGCGGGTTCAGACGTGGCACGCTTCACGGCCTTTTCGGTCTCACGAACGGACCATTGGTTGTCGATGATCTCTCTCGCCAGTTGGAGTTGAGCGGGTTCGGCCTCGATGGCGAGTAGTGCACGGGCGTGGCCCATTGAGAGACGACCGTCTTCGAGCATTCGCTGGATCTCGGTTGGCAGTTTGAGCAGACGAAGATGGTTGGCAATGGTTGAGCGGTCCTTACCGACCTGCCTGGCGAGGTCATCCTGAGTCAGTCCGTAATCACGGATCAGTTTCTGATACGCAATCGCCTCTTCGACCGGATTCAATTCCTGACGTTGAATATTCTCGATCAGGGCCAGGGGGAGGAGTTGGTCATTCGAGATATCGCGGATGACCGCACTGACCTTGCGCAGACCTGCACGCTG
>JBEIMN010000260.1:0-5173 GCA_040378705.1 Acidobacteriota bacterium | reverse complement strand
CCGTCCACTCTCCAATGAAACCGGTCGTCGCTGGAAGACTGATGATCGAACCCGAGATCTCGACCTTTCTGGAATCTCCACTCTCGGCGGCGGCTCCCCGGAAATGGCCGGCAATCAGGCTCACGAATATTATTCCAGTCAATAAAAACAGGGCATACCCGCGGTTGTTTGGCAGGATTCGTTGTAACTTTTGCTTCATTATCTTTACCTCAGAGGTATCTGTACCTCAAGCTCGATCGTCGTTGCGATCTATGGAAGGGAAGGGGGTGTCGCTCCGGGGTACCTGCAGTGGTATTTTCTGGTAGCGGCGCTCAATTACGACTCAAATTAAAAAAACAACATAACTTGAGCCTATCACCCGAATTTTGAAATTGGAATGGGGTGCCTGAATTAAAAATGGCCAAAATCGGAAGGGAACTGTCCACAAATTTACAGGCCATTTTCAGGCCATTTTCAGATATGGCGGAGAACTCTGCCACTGGCAGATTTGCCAGGATTGCCAGAATTGCCAGAATTTATTAATTGGTCGGCGAGGACCTCGACGCCATTGATCAGGACCCGTTCGATGCCGGTGGCGTGCCGGCGCGGACTCTTCCAGGTCGCACGGTCCCTGATTTTGTCGAGCCGGCAGATGACGATATCGGCAAAGGCGCCGGGACGGATTACCCCGCGATCACGGATACCGAAGATTTGCGCCGGGAAGAGCGTCATCCGGTGGATGAGCTCTTCGATTCCCTCGTCGCCAAACCGTGAGAGCAGCCGCGGGAAGGCACCATAGGCCGCCGGATGTGGCAGGCCGTGACCGTAATCGTCCGCATCTGTGCAGAAGGCGCAGCGCCGGTGGCGGGCAAATTTTTGCAGATGCACGGTCGACGACTCGTCGCCCGAGACCTCGAAGATGAGCATCGAGACCTGGCCACGCTCGGCGATGATCAGGTCGGAGATCGCGTCAAACGGGCTCGCTCCCATCCGCACTCCAAGTTCGGTCAGGCTGAGCCCCTGGTAACGCTTGTGGCGGCGGCTCTCGACATAACCGATGCGGATCGCATCCCATCCGCTCGCGACGGCTGAACTTGTCGCAAGGACCAGATTGTGCGGCCAGCCGCCCTCGCGCCACGGTGGCCAGGATGGCCGGTGGCGCTCTATCTCACGTTCGATCCGGCGGCGCATCCGCGGACTCTGCAGCCGGTCGAGCAGGGCCGGGATTCCGCCCTCGAGCGCCCACGGCGGGTAGATCGCGATCATCATCGTCGCTGCTGCAGTGTAGGGAAACATATCGAAGCTCAGCCGCACCCCCTCTGCGATGGCCGCCTCCTCGATCGCCAGCACCTCGTCGATCTTTGGCCAGTGGCTTCGACCAACCGCTTCGTTGTGTGAATGGTGAATCCTGACTCCGGTCTGCCGCCCAACCTCGACCAGCTCCCTGACCGCCGGAATAAGTGTCTCGCTCGAACCGCGGATATGGCTGGTGTAGATTCGGTCATACCCGGCGACAACGCGCGCCAACTCCATCAGCTCCATCGGCGAACTGTACATTCCCGGGGGATAGATCAGCCCGGTCGAGAGTCCAAAAGCCCCGTCACTCAGCGCGCGATCGACCGCCCGTCGCATGGCTCTCAACTGTGACGCCGATGGCTCCCCCTTCGTGAGCCCCATCGCCTCGATCCGGATTGGACCGTGCGGCGCAAGTGTCCCGACGTTGATCAGTGGACGTCGCTCAGCGATGAAATCGAGATAGTCTGCGATACTATGCCACGGCCAGGGATCCGGAACATCCGCCGGACTCATCCAGCCGTTGAGGTCTCGCAGCGTCTGCCAGGTCGAAGGCCGGCTGTATGGGGCCACGCCAAGGCCGCAGTTCCCAACCAGCGTTGTCGTGATCCCCTGTGTGACCTTGCCTGCCAGCAGCTCCATCTGCCGTTCCAGCGGCAGCGTGAAGATCAGATCGGCGTGCGAATGCGGATCGATCAGGCCGGGCATCACCACACGCCCCGTCGCGTCGATGGTTCGCCGGGCCGATGATTCGATCCGACCGAGCGAGATGATCCGGTCTCCACCAATCCCAATATCACCCAACCAGGCGGGCTGCCCCGTCCCGTCGATGATCGTCGCATTGCTGATCAGCAGGTCGAGGGACATTACTTGATTTGACTGCTGTTGGCTGCCGGGGCCAGTACCGGGGCCAGTACCGGGGCTGGGGCGGGGATCGGCCGGCTCTCGCTGATCCCGCTCCCCTGTCTGATCGTGTAGAAATGGTTGGCGGCGAGATTCGTGATCCGCTCTGTCCGACTGCCGGTACCACCGGGTTTGGCTCCGTTGCCCGGCCACTCGATCTCGATCCGCTCGGCCTTGTCGTGACGCCCAAGGCCGAAGGTCAGCGTCAATTCACTCTGTGAACAGTAGCTCGAACCGCTGTGAACCATCTGCCACTGGCGCGTTCCATCCGGAAGCGTCACCGTTACCCGCGCCCCGATCCCACTCGCATTCGCCCCGCTCCCGAGCGCCCTGATCCGCAGGAAACGGTTCTGGTTCCCGCCGTCATTGCGGAAGAGCTTTGCCGGACCACCATTGGTCGTCACCAGAATATCGAGATCACCGTCGTTGTCGAAGTCGCCGTAGGCGGCGCCACGCGCGACCATCGGTCGCTGAAACGGCGCTCCGGCCCGCGCCGTCACCTCGGTGAACTTCTTATTGCCATCATTCCGAAAGAGCTTCGGTACCATCGCGTAGGTGATCTTCGGCTGCACCTTGTTGATATCGTCCGCGACGTGTCCATTGGCAAGGAAGATATCGGACCGCCCGTCCAGATCGTAGTCGAAGAAGAAGAGCCCAAAGGTCAGTGTCAGCAGCGTCGCCTGCCCGAGCGTCGATGCCGGCGCCTCGTCGATGAAGAGACCTGACTTGCCCTCGTTGTGATAGACTCCGAGCATCTCATTCGAGAAGTTCCCAACGATCAGGCTTGGAAATCCGGAGCCATCATAATCGGCAAAGTCGACACCCATCCCGGCGCGCGCCTTGCCCTCTTCGCTGAAGGCGATCCCGGCCGTCGTCGCCATCTCGGTGAAAGTCCCGTTCCGGTTGTTCTGGTAGAGTTTGTTCGGCTGCGTGTCGTTGGCGACGAAGATGTCGATCCAGCCATCGCGGTTGTAGTCGAGGGTTGCCACACCAAGCGATTTCGAGGTCGGGTCACCAACTCCCGCCTTCTCACTCACCTCTTCGAAGCGACCCACGCTGGCAGCCCCACCTGTCGTCAGGTTGTGGTAGAGGCGCACGCTCTGACCCTTGTAGCTCTCCGGCGTGCAGTAACTCTTGCTCGTTCCATCGAGCGAGCACTGGATGTCGTTCTCGATCGCCCAGTCGACGTAGTTGCCAACGAAGAGGTCGAGCCGCCCATCGCGGTCATAGTCGAGCCACGCCGCCGAGGTCGAGAATGACGGCGCACCCGCCATCCCAACCTTTGCCGTCACGTCACCAAACTTTCCCGGTGTCGACTCACCCAGATTTCGGAAGAGTCTGTTCTGCCCGAGCGCGGTGATGAAGATGTCGTCCCAGCCGTCGTTGTCGTAATCCCCGATCGCAACTCCCATGCCATACATCGGTTGTCCGAGTCCTGAGCCGGCCGTCACGTCGCTGAAGGTTCCATTCTGATTGTTATGGTAGAGCGCCGGCGCCGAGCGCCGCTTCTTCGGCGCATCGGCGAAATCCATGCCGTTGATCAGCAGTATGTCCGGCCAGCCGTCACGATCATAGTCGAGGAAGGCGCAACCCGAACCGGTCGTCTCCGGCAGATATTTCTTGCCGTAGGCTCCGTTGTTGTGGCGAAACCGGATTCCCGCCCCGGCCGTGACATCGCTGAACTGGACCGGCGCCAGCTTCTCCGGATAGGGCGGAAGCGCCGGACTGTTCGTCGTCCCCGCACTGGGCAGATCTACTACTCCCTCACCGGACACTCCTGCGCCCGCTGGCCCCGAACCAGTTGACCCCGCAGACTGGTCAGCCGGCTGCTGGCCCACCTGCTTTGGGCGATTACACGCCGCCAGCCCGACAATGATCAGGGCCGGAAGCAGGAACAAAACCCGCGACTTTTTGAATTTCATACTCTAATTCCTCGCGACAAGCTTCGCCCCGGGTTTACCACTTCGCTTATTGACCCGGCGGCCGGATCCTGTCCCCGCGGGCCCAGCGGGCCCAGCTACCCCAGCGGGCCCAGCTACACTGGCCGGCGGCGGCGCGCTGGTTGGCCGGCCATTTCCAAGCGGCACTGAGCGGTGTTCGTGAATCTGCTGCCGCTCGTTGTTGTCCTCGGGATGGAGCTGCCGGTAGGGACCGGTGATCGCCTGCGCGGACTCGTCAGCCTTGAAGCGCAGATAGAGTTTTCGTTCCCGCTCCGACTGCACGCTGTCGCCCAGCCCCTGATAGCAGAGCATCAGGTTGTAATGGGCCTGCAGGTCTTCCGGATCGACGCCAAGTACCTGCTGGAGGGCCGCGACCGCCTCCGGATAACGCCGCTGGAGAAAGAGTACACGCCCGATCGTGTTGAGCACGACACGGTCGCGCGGATACTGCCCCGTCACGACCTGGAGGTGGCGATAGGCCTCGTCGTATCGCCCCTGCGACTTGAGCGTCACGGCGAGGAAGAAGTGGCTCTTTGCCAGCTTCGGATTTATCGCCAGCGCCTTCTCGAGCATCTCTGCCGCCGCCGCCATGTTCCCCTCCTGGATCCGCGCCCGCGCGACATTGACCCAGCCATCGGCATAGCCCGGATCCATCTGCGTCACCTTCAGGAATGCCGCCTCCGCTCCCTTGATGTCTCCCTGGAGCAGAAGTCCGATTCCATAGTCGTTCCATCTCTCACGCACCGTCGGACCAAGCACCGGTTTCATCTCCGGCAGCGGGTCCTTACGGTTGATCACTTTCAGGCTGACGACGTCCTCGGCGAGGGTGATGATCGGCAGGTCCGGAATCGCCTTCAGCCCGCCGGAGGCGGTCGCCGTATCGCCGGTGAAGACCCAGTTGCCATCGTCGTGGCCCGGTGCGACACCGTAGCCTTTCTGCCCCGGATCGCGCACCCCTGCGTAAGACCACTGTGTTCCCCACCACGGGAATTTGCGGTAGTTGACCTTTGCCCTGATCGTGATCTGCTCACCGCAATCGGGCGGAATCTTCAGCCGGT
>JBEIMN010000259.1:0-5186 GCA_040378705.1 Acidobacteriota bacterium | reverse complement strand
AGTGAATACTCCGGTTCGTCATCGCCATACGCCTTTCCCAACAACTGCATTGAATAATTCAGCCACTCCTCCCGCTCAGTTTCCGAAGGGGAGATGATGGTAACAAGAAGCCTGGTGCCAGGCTGAAGCTCTATTGGATTGTCCAATAAAATTTGCTTTCCGTCAAAGTGGGCCTGTAAAGTTATAGTTTCCATAATTCTCAAACTCCGGCCAGAATTTTACAGTTGTCTTCTTACACAATCAATGTGGCAATCGCGGGAGGGGATTAGCCTCACGGGTTACCCCGGCAGATTATTCGAACAGACGCATCGCCAACAATTGCTATGCGGCGTTCCTTCAGAATTCATTCTGGTATCCCCGAACCCTCAGTGACTTTTTAGCTTCCCCACGCGAAATCCCGAAGCCCCATCAGAGTTCCGGGGCCGCTCAGTCCCGCCGCTTGAAATCCCAGCTTTCGAGCCGTTCCAGTACGGTCAGCTCGGGCCGTTTGGCGATCTCTTCGGCGTAGAGTTCGCTGGCAACGAAGCGGTTGACGGCCAGCGTGTTTTGAATCTGGACGAGTCGGGCCGTTTCCGGTGTCTGGCCGCACATCCGGACGGCGGCGGCGAGGCATTCTTCATCTGTCGCGTAGTGCATTGGAATGCGGACCGAGGCTGGCGTCATGGATGAGAGTGAGTTGGTGTAGGTGATCTGTTTGTCCATCTCCGCGACCAGCCTTGCCGAGACGATGTCGGCATAGCCAAGGCCGATTGCATTGCCGTGTGATTCCGGGGTCAGATCTCTGACGAAGATGGTCCTAATTTCAGTCCGCCGATCCGGGCGAGGGATTCCGTGAATGTCGCGTCCGGTGACGTTTGGATCCATTCCCGAGCCGCTGATATTCTTTCCGATCTGATCAACGATCAGGACATCGATCGCCGGGAAGGGGAGTCGTGGCAGCCACTGATCAGCCAGCTTGAAGAGGGCCGGCTCACGATCGGCAAACTCTGCCCCGGACAGCCCCTCGATGTGGGCCATCTGGTGGTAGCTGTCTTCAACCAGCCCAAGACCATAGATTCGGGGCAGCCGCCGAATGATCTCGCCCGAGACCTCCGTCAGCATCTCTTCATATCCGATCCGCAGCGCGGCGCGGTGATATTCAAACGCGCCCTCGATCTTGCCGAGGCCGATGACACACATTTTGCGCAGTCCGCTCCCGATGCTGTTACTGACAAAATCGGTGTGGGGTTTGACGCGATTGATGAAGAGGATCGCGTCGGCTTCGGTTGCGGGCCGTGAGGCGATGAGACGAGTTCCGCTCGGCGCCCGGCCAAGCTCGACCGTCTCCATCGTTGAATCGATCAGAGCGCCAGCCGATTCTTCGGTTACGCCAAGCGATTCGAGCATCAGTCGCTGGCCATCACTCGTGCCGCCACCGTGGCTGCCCATCGCGGGGAAGATGAATGGCTTCGCGCCAAGTGAGCGCAGCGTCTCGACCGTTGTTCGGACGATCGTTGGCAACTGGTCGATTCCGCGGCTGCCGACGGCGATCGCGACCCGATGATCCTGCAAAGAGACATCGGCGAAGATGCGTCGCAACTGTGATTTCGTCTCACTACTGACATCTTGCAGCGGATGGCTCTCCAGTTTTGCCTCGACCAGTAATGGTCGCGAGAGTCCACGCAATGCTGTTGTATCCGGCATTAGATTCTCCTCATCGTTTGGATTGTCCGGACCTGGAGTTGAAATACTATTAACCCCAGCCGATACCAGCTTCGTTACACGGCAGACAGATGGCTATTATGCGACAAAAGAGAACATTTGCCAGTTGACTGGCGCTCTTTCGGCCGGAATTCATTTTTCCAGTCTTATTTTGATTACCGGCCTGAGGACGGCATCGCAGATCCTGGCAACGTATCCGTGACAGGTGATCCAATCCTGATGTGTGGCAACGGGACGAGGCCCCGGTTCGAAAGAGAGTCCGCTCACTGACGATCGACGGGCAGGTTCGATCAGATCCCGGATCTTCCCTGAAACCATTCGACAAAATTTCTGATTCCAACCTCGATCGGGGTCGTCGGATTATAGTTGAGCAGCCTGACCGCCTTGTCGATATTGGCGTGTGTCAGCGGCATATCCCCAGCCTGTGGCGGATGGAACTCGACGATCGCCCTTTTCCCGAGCGCATCTTCCAGCAGTTCGATCATTTGGTTGACACTGATCGTGCGTGATTCTCCAAGGTTGATGACCTCGAAGGGGGTAAGGTCGTATTCGAGCGCGGCCAGGATTCCCTGCAGTATGTCGTCAATGAAGGTAAAGTCGCGCTGGGCATTTCCGTCACCATAGACTTGAATCGGCTGGCCATCCCGAATCAGGCGCGCGAACTTGTGGATGGCGAGATCCGGGCGCTGTCTTGCGCCATACACCGTGAAGAAGCGGAGGCAGACGACCTGCAGGGCATAGAGATGGCTGTAGGTGTGGCAAAATAGCTCGCCGGCGGCCTTGGTTGCGGCATAGGGTGAGATCGGCAGCAGTGGCGAATCTTCGCGAAATGGCGGGGTGGCCGATGGGCCGTAGATCGAGCTTGACGAGGCGAAGATGAAGCGACCGATTCCGAATTCACGCGCCAGTTCGAGCAGGTTGAGTGTCCCGCCAATATTGACATCCTGATATTCGTGCGGGTTGTTCAGGGATGGTCGCACGCCGGCTTTGGCGCCGAGGTGGAGGATCGCGTCAAACTTTTCACTGCTCAGAAGCGTTCGCAGCGAATCCTGGTTGCGGAGGTCGATTTCGCAGAAACGATAGTCGGGATGACGGAGGTGGCCGGCGATGTTCTCGAGCTTGATCGCCGCGGAGTAGAAGGGGTCGAAGTTGTCGATCGCCACGACCTGTGAAGAGGTGGCAAGCAATCGGTCGACCAGGTGGCTGCCGATAAATCCGGCTCCACCGGTAACCAGGTAGCGTCGTTTCTCCATAGCGTCTCGCAATCTTTTCATTCCAGGGTTGATCTTTTGGGTATTGATAATTGTTTACAGTTGAAGTCAATGGTCAGTTGACGGTGTCGGTCGAACTCTTCGGTTCGGCGATGAATTTATAGCCGATTCCGCGGACTGTCAGCAGGTGTTTCGGGTTGGCCGAGTCATCCTCGACATAGCGACGCAGCCGGACGACAAAGTTGTCGATGGCGCGGGTATCAGTATCTTCGCGCAGTCCCCAGACCTCTTCGAGGAGGGCTTTGCGGGAGACGCGTTCACCCTCGTGGATGATGAGGTAGCGGAGAAGCTCCGCCTCCTTGAGAGTCAGGTGTGTACTCTGGCCGTTGGCGTGGATTTCAAGCGTATTGAAGTCGATTGTTTTGCCGGCAAAGCTGAAGGTGCGTGGGTCGGTTGACGGCGGTGAAGTCGGAGCGTCCTCCCGAATCGCCTCTTCGCGACGGAACCACTCGCGTCGGCGGAGCAGACCACGCAGCCGCGCGATGAGGATCGACAGATCGAATGGCTTGGGAAGATAGTCGTCGGCCCCGGCCTCGAAGCCCCGCAGAATATCCTCCGGACTGCTCCGAGCGGTGAGCATGAGGATCGGGACGAAGCATCCGGCACTCCGCATACTACTCGCGACCTCGAAGCCGTCTATTCCGGGCAGCATGATATCAAGGATGATCGCGTCGAATTGCTGCCCGGGGGAGAGGACCAGACGAAGCGCAGACTCGCCATCGTGGGCGACGCTGGTCTGGTAATCTTCCAGTTCGAGATTGAAACGTAATCCCTCGGCCAGGTTTGGTTCGTCCTCAACGATCAGGATCGATGTCATAGTGCTACTCCGGAACCGCGCTGCCGGCGGGTGGGGCGATTCGGGGGAGCTGGATGGTAAAGGTGCTTCCAAACCCCTCCCCGAGGCTTTCAGCGTATGATTTACCACGGTGGCGTGAGATGACGGAGCGGACGATGAACAGTCCGAGCCCGGTTCCCTTGACGCGGTTGGCGACACGGCGTGGTGCCCGGTAGAAGCGCTTGAAGATCTGTTTCAGTTCGCCGCGTGGAATTCCGATTCCCTCGTCCCTGACACGGACGGAGACACTCTTCTCATCGGGGGCGAGCACCTCGACATTGACCTTCACCTCGTCGGTCGAATACTTGATGGCGTTGTCAATGAGGTTGGTGATCGCGGTGCGGAGCTCCTCCGAGTCACCGTTGACCCAGGCGGTTTCGCCGCTCCGGAGCAGGTTGGCGTAGTGGAGTGCCTGCTCGCCAAGATTGGTTCGCTGGCGAGTCAGCTCGATGCAGTCGCGGACGAGAATGGCGAGATCGACCGGCGCGAGGTTGACGGTGCGGTTCGGCTGCCCCGAACGGCTGGCACGCAGAACCTGCTCGACGGTGTGGAGCAGCCGGTCGTTTTCGTGGAGCATTATGCGGTAGAACTCCTGCCGCTTCGCCTCACTCAACTCCAGCTTCTGATCATGTTTCAGCAGCGTTTCAAGGTAGAGACGAATCGAGGCGATCGGAGTCTTCAGTTCGTGTGTAACGGCGTTGATGAAACTGTCGTGCTGTTCATTGCGGCGGATCTCGCGGACGAGATAGATCGTGTTCAGGACGAGGCCCGCGATGATGAGCAGAAAGAAGATCACGCCAAAGATCAGCAATGCCACCTGTCGCCAGTGGAAGACGATCCAGCCAACATTGAGTGCCACCGCCAGCGCGACCAGGCAGGTACAGAGGATGGTGAAAAAGTAGACCGATTTTCGATTGCTTTGCAGTAACATCGTCAATAGTTTAGTTGAAGAGAACGGGTCGGGCAACGGATCTGATGATGCCAGGGGTATCCTTGGAAATACCTGGCTTCGAAATACCATCTGGATTCTGCTCAAATAGTCCGGCATCTGTTATAGTGTGGCGGACGGCCCCGATCAAGACGCGGGCCATAAGCAAGCCTGAAAGCAGAATCCAATGCGAGGTCGTGGATGATCAGCGAAGACGCCGGCGCGGCAAGAATCAACCGATGGATACGTTTCTGCCGGTTGGCGTTTCTGGTCGGGGCGCTCTGCTTGAGCGGATGTCGCGGCGGTGATCGGCCGGTGCGCTCTGAGTTGGTGGGCGCGGTTCCGGCGGTGCGTGTTGGTCGGGCGGTCGTCTGGGGTGACGAGGACGGTGATGGCTTTCCGGATGGAGCCGAGCTTGGTTCGGAAAATGACCGTCGGAATTTCAGGCGCT
>JBEIMN010000258.1:0-5188 GCA_040378705.1 Acidobacteriota bacterium | reverse complement strand
CGCACCCCCCTTCGCGGGGGCCCCATTGGGCTGAGGGGTGTTTCGCCCACCGCCCCCACCGGAACTGGCGGTAATTGTCGGTAGCACGTGAAATCCGTGCCTGAAAAAAGAACAGGCAGCGATGATCGCTGCCTGGGCAGAAACTAATTTTAATGGGCTTGCCGCGACTCGAACGCGGGACCTACTGCTTAGGAGGCAGTCGCTCTATCCACCTGAGCTACAAGCCCTGCCATCTACTCCTGATATTTTAGCAGTGAAAAGACATCGTAGCCAGCGAGCTTGTTCCGTCCGCTAAGAAATTCCAGTTCAACGACAAAGGCGAGGCCGGCGACATTTCCGCCCAGCTTCTCGACCAGTTTAACGACCGCCTCGGCAGTTCCGCCGGTAGCGAGCAGGTCATCGGCAATGATGACATTATGGCCGGCGCCGATGGCGTCCTTGTGGATTTCGAGGGTATCCTGACCATACTCAAGGTCGTAGCTCCAGCTCTCGACTTCGGCGGGAAGCTTCTTCGGCTTGCGCACCGGGACGAAGCCGGCGCCGAGATGGTAGGCGAGGGCCGGGCCAAAGATGAAGCCACGGGCCTCGATGCCAAGGACGGCATCGACCTTCTGTCCCTGGAAATGTTCAGTCAGGCGATCGATCACTGCGCGGAACCCGGCGGCATCCTTGAGCAGGGTTGTGATGTCATAAAAGAGAATGCCCGGCTTTGGAAAGTCGGGGATTTCGCGGATGATCTTCTTCAGATCGTCGTTGTTGGTACTGGACATACCTCTCTGGTCTCCTTAAAGAATGGGAAAGACTGGCAAATACTTATCGCTATCAGTGATCGATACGGAATTCGTGATAACGATTGGTGACGGTAATATCGGCTTCGTCGATATCGGTTACAGTGGCCCCGGTTGGTCCGGTGAGGAGTTCATTTTTGAACTCGTTCATTGCGTCGCGGTCGCCCTCGGCGACGACTTCGACACGGCCGTCGGGGAGATTGCGGACGGTGCCGCGCACCTGATGGCGCGCGGCGACTCGGAGGGTGAAGAAGCGATAGCCGACACCCTGGACCATCCCGGTTATGATAAATCTTCTGGCAACCATATTGCTGATGATAGCGGCCTCTTTCGACGAAGGCAACCACGGTCGGGAACCATCTGAGCGACCGTGGCCGCGTTACGGCTTCGGGTGAATCCAGGGTTTGCGATAAGCCCGCGCGAGGAGCCGGTTCGCCGCCGGATCACCGACCACCTGCTGGCGTGTCGCGTCCCAGGTAAGGCTGCGCCCAAGCGCCAGTGAGTGATTGGCAAGGATACAGCTCGCGGTCGAGATATGGCCCTGCTCGATATCGGCGACCGGGCGGCTGCGCTTCTCGATTGCGCTGAGGAGGTCGCGCATGTGGCCGCGGATCGCCGGGGCGACGTGACGTTCGAGATCCTTCTCCGTCCGGTCGACCGGGTACTGTTCAAACTCGTAGGTGACATCCCGATGGATCGGCTGCTCTTTATTGTCGACCGGGATGAAGTCATAACTCATGACGCTCGCCTTGAGGGTTCCCTTTTCACCGTAGATGGTGAGGCCCCACGGGTATTTCGGATCCGGCGGGGTGCCGTAAGTTCGGTGCTGCCAGATGACGGGGAATTCTTCAAAATCGAAGGTTGCCGTCTGGGTATCCGGGATATTGGCCTTGCTCTGCTTCTGAATCAGGATTCCGCCGTTGGAGGAGACGCTCTTTGGCCAGCCGAGACCGAGCATCCAGCGGACAGTGTCGAGCATATGGATGCACATATCGCCCATGATGCCATTGCCATACTCCTTGAAGGCACGCCAGCTTCGCGGATGGACCAGTTTATTGTAGGGGCGCATCGGCGCCGGGCCGGTCCACATCTCGTAATCGAGATTGTCGGGTGGGGCGCTGTCGGGCGGATTCTCGCGCGTTCGCATGTGGTAGTAGCAGTAGATTTCGACGAGGCCGATCTTGCCAAGCCGGCCCGGCTTGATGATCTGGTCGATCGCCTCGATCAGGTGCGGGGTTGAGCGGCGCTGAGTGCCAACCTGAACGACACGGCCGTGTTTGCGAGCGGCGGCGACCATTGCCTGCCCCTCGACGATATCGACGCTGATCGGTTTCTGGACGTAGATGTCGGCGCCGGCTTCGCAGGCGGCGATCATCGGCAGGGCGTGCCAGTGATCGGGGGTGGCGACGAGAACGATGTCGAGATCCTTCTCCCTGAGCATCTCGCGGTAATCGGCATAGGTACGCGGCGTCTTCTTCGACTCCTGACGCGAAGCGACGATCTCTGCGGCGTCGGCAAGCATCTTTTTGTCGACATCGCAGAGTGAGACGACATCGACCGGCGCAACCTGTAGCAGTCGCAGCAGGTCGCACTTCCCGTACCAGCCGGAGCCGATCAGCCCGACCCGCGGCCGCTTATCGGCAAACTCTTCCTTGTAGCGATAATTGCGGCGCAGCACCGCCGGAGCGACGGCGAAGCCGGCTCCCTGTCGAATGAAATCACGTCTCTGCATGGTCACTCTCCCTTGTCGTCGGTTTAGTCGAAGTTGTATCTCAATTTCGGCCTGTTGTGCGAAGCCCCGTCAGTTTTGTAAAGCAGTCAGTTTTGTAAGGCATATTTCCAGTCGCGGATTATCCCGGCTCAGGCAAGTATCCCCTTGACGACGTTACCGCTGACATTGGTCAGTCGCGCGTCGATACCCTGATATTTGACCGTCATGCGCAGGTGGTTGATGCCGAGGAGGTGGAGCATGGTCGCGTGGAGATCGCTGACACTGACCGGATTCTCGACGGCCGCATAGCCAAGCTCATCGGTCGCGCCCCAGGTGATCCCCGGCTTGATGCCACCGCCGGCCATCAGATAGGAGAAGGCCTTGATGTGGTGATCACGACCGTTGCCACTCTGCGACATTGGCGTCCGGCCAAATTCACCTCCCCAGATGACAAGCGTATCATCGAGCATACCACGCTGTTTCAGATCACGGATCAGCGCCGCCGTCGCCCGATCGACCTCTTCAACCTTGAGCGGGAGGTTATTTGGAATATTGTTGTGATGGTCCCAGTCGCGATGGTAGAGCTGAATGAAGCGAACACCGCGCTCGGCCAGCCGCCGTGCGAGCAGGCAGTTGGAGGCGAAGGAGCCATCTCCGGGCGTTGCGCCGTACATATCAAGAATCGATTTCGGCTCACTGCGCATATCGGTCAGCTCCGGCACCGACGACTGCATTCGAAAGGCCATCTCGTACTGTGAAACCCTCGTCAGAATCTCCGGATCCCTGGTCGTCTCGTACTGAAGGCGGTTGAGCTGGTTGATCGCGGCGATCGAATCCTGCTGCGACTGGTTGCCGAGTCCGGCGGGATTGTTGATGAAGAGGACAGGATCGCCGATCGAGTTGAGTTTGACGCCCTGAAACTTGCTGGGCAGAAATCCGGCCGACCACTGCCGATTGGCGATCGGCTGGTTCTGTCCGCCACGTCCCTGCGACATGAGCACGACAAAGCCGGGCAGGTTGTCGGTATCCGCGCCAAGGCCGTAGAGGAGCCACGAGCCCATGCTCGGTCGCCCGGTGATGATCGAACCGGTATTCATCAACTGATGCGCCGGATCGTGGTTGATCTGCTCTCCCCACATCGACCGGATGATGCAGATGTCATCGGCGACGCTGCCAATGCCTGTGAACTGCTCCATCATCTCCTGACCCGACTGACCGAAGCGCCTGAACTTGAATTGCGGGCCATAACAGACCAGCTTCTGCCCCTGTAGCTGGGCGATCTGCTGACCGCGCGTGAATGATTCGGGCATCGGCTTGCCGTGCATCTGCGCAAGTACCGGCTTATGGTCGAAAGTCTCGAACTGCGATGGCCCGCCCGCCTGGTAAAGAAATATCACCCGCTTCGCCTTCGCGGCGTGGTGGAGCGGGTTGACGACACCGCGCCAACGGTCGGGCGCTGCCTGCGCTTCCCGTCCGAGCATTGAAGTGAGGGCGAGCGAGCCGAGCCCCGCCAGTCCGTTGCCAAGAAATGTCCGCCGTGTGATTGCGTTTGTGATGCTGTCCATCTTCATTTTCGTGCCTGCCATCCTGTTGCCGCCACTTCAGTTTCGGGTAATCGTCTCGTGAAGGTTGAGTATTGCCCGCGTGACCGTCATCATCGCCGCCAGCCTGAGCGGTGAAACTCCGCGTCCGGTGACCGGCTGACCAGCTTCACCAACGACGATCATCTTCCGCGCGCCATCCGGATCGGCGGCAAAAGCGGCACGGCTCTTCCGGTGGAGGTCGAGCAGAACCCCGGCTTCAGTCGGATTCGGCGCGCGCCCGGTCGCCTGCGCAAAGGCCCAGTCGATCTGTGCCCGAACCGTCGCCCCGCCCTCGTTCACCGCACGCGCTGCAAATAGTCGCGCCGATTCGACGAAGATCGGATCGTTGAGCAGCACCAGCGCCTGAAGCGGCGTATTCGAATTGACGCGATTGACCGTGCACTCCTCGCGCGATGGCGCGTCAAAGGTCGAGAGCGAGGGGTGAAGGAAGGTCCGCTGCCAGTGGACATAGAGTCCGCGCCGGTAGAGGCTCTGACCGCGATCAGCCGAATAGTCGCGCTGCGGAAAGTTGAGTGCCGCCAGATACCGCTCCGGCTGGACCGGCCTGACCGATGGCCCGCCGAGCTTTTCGACGAGCAGCCCGGAGACGCTCAGCGCGATGTCGCGAACGATCTCGGCGTCGACACGGATGCGCTGCTGACGCGCCAGCAGCCGGTTGTCAGGATCGCGATCCTCTGCCGGCGGCGCTTGCGGCAGCGAAGACTGGCGATAGGTGTGGCTCATGACTATTGTCCGTATGAGGTGACGCACATCCCACTGATGGCCCGCGCCATCGAGCGTCGGCTCCATAAACTCCGCCGCCAGCCAGTCGAGCAGCTCCGGATGTGTCGGCCACTCCCCCTGCGAACCGAGATCGTCAAGCGTCTTCGAGAGCCCCGTCCCGAAGAACTGCCGCCACATTCGATTGGCGAAGACCCGCGCCGTGAGCGGGTTTTCACGCGAGACGATCCAGTTGGCGAGGTCGAGCCGGGTCAATCGCCGGCCACCATCTTCAATTCGGCCAAGCGAAGCCGGAATCGCCGGCGTGACGACCGGTCCGGTCTGGTCAAGGAAATTGCCACGCGGCAATATCCTCGTCTCCATCG
>JBEIMN010000257.1:0-5189 GCA_040378705.1 Acidobacteriota bacterium | reverse complement strand
GACTCCATCAAGTGCGGCAGGGGAGTGTTCGAGCGCGGCGATCGCTTCACGAATTACCTCGTCGGCGAGATGTCGCGCGCCAATTATGCCGTGAAGCGAAGTGTAAGTTGCCTTTTGTGTCGCAGCATCCTTGCCGGCGGTCTTTCCCAGCTCTTCAGAGGTTGCCGTCTCATCGAGAAGGTCGTCGGCGATCTGGAAGGCGAGTCCGATCTTCTCGGCATAGGTGGTGAGTGCCGCGAGTTCATCATCACTTGCGCCACCAGTAATCGCCCCAACGCGAACAGCGCAACGAATGAGGGCACCGGTCTTGGCGCGATGAATCGCTTCGAGTTGCGGGGCCGTAACCGGCTTTCCCTCGTAGTGAAGATCGAGCACCTGTCCACCGATCAGCGCCTCCGTCGTTCCGGCCGCGCGTGCCACTTCAGCGATCAGGCGAACCTGGGTCGAAGAATCCCGCTGCGGTGTGGCCGCGAGCGTGATGAAGGCCTGTGTCAGCAGTGCATCCCCGGCGAGAATGGCGATCGCTTCCCCAAACCGAATATGCGATGTCGGCATTCCACGACGGAGATCATCATTATCCATGGCCGGCAGATCGTCGTGAATCAGCGAATAGGTATGGATCATTTCGAGCGCACAGGCTATCGGAAGCAGCTCATTCGGATCTGCCCCGAACATTTCACCTGCCGCAATGGCAAGAACAGGGCGAAGCCTCTTGCCTCCAGCAAAGAGGCTGTACCTCATTGCTTCATGAATCAGTTCGGGCGGCTCGGTCGTCGAAGGGATAAGGCGATCGAGCCACCGGTCGACGATGACTGCCTGATGATTGAAATATTCCTTGGTATCCACGATGTTGGTTCCTAAAAGGGGATATCTGCCTTGTCTGACGACACCGGTGCAGCCTTATCACCCCTCTCGGCTTCAAAGGGTGCGAGTCGAATATCACCCTTCTCGCGAAGAAGTATCTCGACCTTCCGTTCCGCCGCCTCGAGCTGGGACTGGCAGTGACGTGACAGTGCGACGCCCTCTTCGAAAAGGCAGAGGGCGCGGTCGAGTGGCAGATCGCCAGATTGGAGTTGCCCAACGATCCGCTCAAGTGCGGTAATGGAGTCTTCAAATGTTCTGACCGTCTCTTTTGACTTATTCATAGTGGATCACTCCGCCTTCAATTTAACATCTACCACTTCACAGTCGGCCTCGCCATCAGCAAACCGAACCAGCAGCTTCTGACCACGGACGATATGGACCGCGGACGTCAACGGCTGACCGGTATCATCAACCGTCATAGTGTAGCCACGCTCAAGCACCGCGAGTGGGGATAACATATTGAGCTTGCCGCTGAGATGGGCAAAACGTTGTCTATTTTTGGCAATCAGTCCATCGAGTGCCAGCCTGGCTGTCTGATCGAGCAGATTGATCCTCGTGGCCCCGGCAGTGAGAGGCCGACGCAGGTCTATCCTGGCGAGACCGATCTGTGACTGATGAATCGAGAGGCGGGAACGCCTGAGCTTTTCCGCCAGTGCCTGACCGGCGCGCAATTTAAGTTCGTCGAGTCGTCGCCGTCCCCTCTCAACACGGCTTGCAGTCTCGGTGAGCGCTCGACTGTCGGTAAGACTGCGCCAGTGTGTTCGGCGTCGCAGAAGATAGTATTGAATCGAACGCTTCAGGGATTCGTCGAGATCATCGACTCGCATCATCAGGTCGGTCGCACCGGCCGAGACCAACTCTGCCGCCGCCGAGGGAGTCGCCGCACGCAGATCTGCGACGTAGTCAGCGATGGTGAAATCTGTCTCGTGCCCGACGGCAGAGATCACAGGTACCGCGGACTGATGAACGGCACGGGCGACCTCCTCCTCATTGAAGGCCCACAGATCCTCCATCGAGCCTCCACCACGGCCGATAATAATGGCATCCAGGACCTGACCAGGCTGCTCAGCAAGCTGATTGAGATACCTGATGGCATCAGCGATCTCCTTTGACGCCCCCTCTCCCTGAACCCTGACCGGAGCAATGACAATATCGAGACCGGAGTTACGCCGTTCAAGAATCTGAAGCATGTCACGAATCGCCGCACCGGTTGGAGAGGTGACGATCCCAATGCGGCGTGGAAGCATCGGCAACTTCCTTTTTCGCGTCACGTCGAACAGCCCCTCCGCGCGGAGCCTTTTCACCTGCTGCTCAAACGCGTACTGGAGCGCACCGACACCAACAGGCTCAACCGACTCGACCAATATCTGGTAATCACCACGGGATTCATAGATTGTCAGCTTTCCACGGACGATCACCGAGAGACCATTCTGCAATTTGAACCGGGTAAGACGATTGGCGTTCTTGAAAAAAACGGCCTTGACTAGGGCATTGGCGTCTTTGAGATTGAAGTACCAGTGCCCGGAGGAGGCGGCGGAGAAGTTGGAGATCTCACCTTCGACAAGAATTCCGGCATAGTCATGTTCGAGCTGCGATTTAAGGGTACGACTGAGCTCGCTCACGGTCAGCACGCGCCGCTCCGCGAAGAGGCTGCCGATGTTGCCGGTGTTAATTAAATTGCTATCGCTCATCGATATGATCTCGCACGTAATCTCGGAAGCTGGTTAACGGGGGCGATCCCGGGTGTCGGGAAAGGCGAATAATAGCACCCGCAGATTCATAAGTCCAAGTCGCGATCATGGACAGACACTTCGTGCGGCAGAGTCTCGCACGATCATCGAACTCGGGCCCCTGATACTTATCTGATACTTATATTGTCCCGGATCGCGTGTTATATTCTACTTTTGAAACGCGATCGGAACAAAGATGGTCTACTTATCTATAATTATACCGGCCTACAACGAAGAGGCGCGGATTGGAAAGACGCTCGAGGAGACATTTCACTATCTCGGTGATCAGTCCTACGAGAGTGAAGTAATTGTGGTCAATGATGGTTCGCAGGATCGAACCTGCGAAGTCGTCAGAGACTGGCAAGCCAGATACGGCGCAAGGCTTCATCTGCTCGAGAATCCGGGAAATCGTGGAAAAGGCTACTCTGTGCGTTCGGGAATGATGTCTGCCAACGGAGAGGTCCTCCTCTTCTTTGACGCGGATCTTGCGACGCCGCTCAGTGAAGTGGAGGTCGTCTTGCAACCGATCATCGAGAATCGTTACGACATCGTCTTCGGCTCGCGCGCGCTGGATCGCTCGCTGATCGGAACACGGCAATCGTTGTTCCGGGAAATGATCGGGAGAATCGGCAATGTGGTGCAGTTCGTCTTTACCGGACTTCATTTCAAGGATACGCAGTGCGGCTTCAAGGCCTTCCGGCGTGAAGCTGCCCGCGCAGTCTTTCCATTGCAACGCATCGAGGGTTTTGGTTTCGATCCCGAGGTACTCTTTATCGCCAGCCGGCAGGGATGGCGGCTCCTCGAGATGGCAGTAAGGTGGAATCACGTCCCCGGATCGAAGGTCCACGTCATCGGAACGCCACTCAGGGCACTGATGGAAGTAATGACGATCCGCTGGAACCAATTGAAAGGCAGGTACAGTCAGACTTAATGAGCAGACTCAACGTCAACATCGATCATATCGCGACCATTCGCCAGGCACGGCGAACTAATGAACCAAACCCGGCTTCGGCCGCTGTAATCTGCGAGCTGGCGGGAGCTGACGGCATAACGACCCATCTGCGCAGTGACAGACGCCATATCCAGGATTACGACCTGATTGCGTTAAAGCAGGTCGTCGTCACCCATCTCAATGTCGAAATGGCGGCAACAGAAGAGATGGTCGAGATTGCCTGCCGGGTCAAACCGGATGTCGTGACGCTGGTCCCGGAAAACCCACAGGAGATCACGACCGAAGGGGGGCTCGACGTTATTCGACTTGCCCCACAGATCGCGAGGGCGATCGAGCGCCTCAATGAGGCCGGAATCTTTGTCAGCCTCTTCATCGACCCGGATCAGAAGCAGATCGAGGCATCCGCCGGACTTGGAGCATTTCAGGTCGAGATTTGCAGCGCCAACTATGCCCATTATAACGAGAACCCAGGGGACCTGACCGTCCGACGAACTTCAGAGATCGAGGCAGAATTGGCAAGAATCGAAGCGGCGGCAAGGACAGCGGTGGCAATGAATGTCAGAGTCGCCGTCGGCCACGGATTGACCTATCGTAATATCGCCCCTGTCGCAAGGATTGCCGAGATCGAAGAGTTCAATATCGGCCACAACATCATCGCCCGCGCATCGCTGGTGGGTCTCGAGAAAGCTGTCAGAGAAATGAAGGAATGTCTGCAAATACCCAGATGAAGCTCTCATTTTTTGATAGTGGCGGAGGTGTCGGGCAGAAAAGTGTGCCAAAAGGGGAGCCAATTGGAAAGAGTACCGTGATCCTCTTCCTCAACGCTTTTCCGCTCAACCGGACGATGTGGGATGACCAGGTTGCGGAGTTCTCCCCAACACATCGTGTGGTCACCTTCGACTGGCCAGGTTTTGGGGAGAGCCCCGCCACTCAACTCGCCCCCGGTGCGGGACTCGCCCCCTACGGGCTGGCGGCTTTAAGGCTTCTCGACCGCCTGAAAATCGACTGCGCACACGTCTGTGGAGTCTCGATGGGCGGATATGTGGCACTTGAGCTCTGGCGCCTGGCGCCACATAAATTCAGATCGCTCATCCTGTGCGATACTCGCGCAACCTCGGACAGCTCTGCCGCACGGGAAGGGCGACACGAGATGATCGCCTCCGTCCGCAAGAATGGAACCAGCGCACTGGGCGCGATGATGATCCAAAGACTGCTCGGAGACTCGACGCGTCGTGAATCCGGATCAGCAGGTATCGTCGAACGTGTCAGAGGGATGATCTCGACCTGCAGCGCGGAGGGTGTTATCCTCGCACAGCTTGCCATGGCTGACCGCACGGACTCATCCGATCTTCTTTCGGAGATCGGACGCCGGAGCGTTGACAGTATTGGCTTCAAGTCGTTGATCATCGCCGGAAATGAAGATAAGCTGACTCCGCCCTCTGAAATGATGGCGCTGGCCAGGGCGATACCGGGGTCACAATTTGCGACCATCGATGACGCTGGCCACCTTCCCAACCTCGAGCAGCCACGCGCTTTCAATCAGATATTGAAAGAGTTTCTGGCAGATATTGAAAGAGTTTCTGGCAGATATTGAAAGAGTTTCTGGCAGATATTGAAAGAGTTTCTGGAATCACGGTGACCAG
>JBEIMN010000256.1:0-5196 GCA_040378705.1 Acidobacteriota bacterium | reverse complement strand
CTTGCGGATCAGATCACGAACGGAGGCTTCGACCTGCGCCGACTGCCCTTTCCCAAGAATCGGCAATTTCAGATAGCCGATCTGCTGATCGACAATCCGAAACTCGATCGGCGTCGAAGGAACATTGCCCGGGATCAGCTTCAGTTTTCCAGCTTTGCGGTTTATCAGCGAAAGCTCGACCGGAGTTCCAACCGGGGCCATGAGCAGCGACTTTACATCGTACAACCCAAGGTCGCGCGTCGCCTGGCCGTTGATATACTCGATCACGTCTCCAACCCGGAGACCCGCCCTCTCCGCCGGGGAGTTTGGAACGACGGCGATCACGTAGGCAAACCCGGAATACTGACCGATTACCAGTCCTGTCGTGTCACCACGCTCCCGGTTCGATTCAAACTCAACCACCTGCTGCGGCAGGAGGTAGGCACTGTAGGCATCAAGCCCATCGGCAAGTCCACGCAAAGCGCCAACCCGCACCTTCTCGAGATTGGGCTTCTCCACATAGTCGCTGACGATGTGACGAACCACCTCCTCGAAGATCCTCAATTGCGGATAAGGCCCCGGATCGGCGAGCGCCCTCACCAGCGGATTCGACGAGCGCGGCAACATACCACCAACGACGGAATAGACGATGATGAAGGCAGAGACCGTTATCAGACTCAGTTTACCGCGTATTGACATCAGAAAAGCTCCTCCAACGAGATGGCCCGGATGAATAAGGTGAACAGAAGGGCCCGGATGTGGCCTCGCGACCCGCTCATCCCCGCCTGCACGGCAGAGAATAGTGAGACTTGCCGATAATACAATACGATTGGAAGCCGGTGCAAGACGGGTATTGATTGACGCACAAAACCCGTCCTGCACCAGCGCTGAATGGTCAGAAGCTGAATTTGACGCCAAGGAAGGCATTGATGCCCGGCTCGTCGATGCCGGAGCCGTGGAATCTGTAATTGCGATCGAGGATATTGCGCAGTGCAAAGTTGATGGTCACGTTCTCGCCAAGCCGGTAAGATCCCTGCAGGTTGAATACGGCAAATCCACTGGTCGAAGTGTAGAGGGGGACGCGGGTGGAGTCATCGACGATTTTGACGCCGTTGATGGTCGCCCCGATTGGAACGACACGGTCACGGATTGCCGCAACGGTCTCACCGGTCGGATTGAAGATGTCATCGGGAGTTCCGAAGAGGCCATCGAGACCGGGAGCAAGGAATGGGCGCACGATGGCGCCCTGCAGAAAATCGACGATATCACGGCGGCGGCGTGCGGCGCCGATCCGTTCATCGGTCAGATCTCCCCCGCTCAACCGATTCTGGCTTCCGCTGAAATTTCCGCTCAGCTCGAGCAGGAGCCGTCCACTCGGCTGAAACTGGAGCGAGACCGTTCCCTGCTGTGGCGGCAGCCGACGGATGAAGCGGTTTGGATTGAGCTCCCGCCCGACGAGAAAAGAGTATTGACCGTCGAGCGCGAGCCAGGAGGCCAGGGTCAGCCTGATTCCGGACTCTGCGCCATAATAGAGTGAGCGCCCCTCATTGATGAACGATTTTACCGCCCGCGGATCGAGGGCGGTCGCGACACCAGTCACCCTCTGGGACTGCTGTTGTGGAGTCTGCGCGATCGGAACAACGGCGATGCCGGCAAGAGAGGAAGGAACGCGATCGACCTGGAAAAGCAGGGTTCTGCGGACAATCGGGTCTTCGAGAGTTGAATAAAAGAGCTGTGCGCGCGCAGAGAGGCGCCGCAGACGCCAGGTCGTGCCAATCTCGTAATTGACCAGCCGCTCGGCGCGCAGTGGGGCAACTGGCCGCCCGCTGGTAGCCACCCCCTCGCCATCGCTCGCACCAACCAGCGCCCCGGCCGCCGCTGCCGCTTCGGCGGGAACCTCATAGCCGAGATCATTGAGACCAAGCGCGCCAAGATCATTCAAATTCGGGGCACGAAAGCCGCGTCCGGCAAGCAGGTGAAGCCCCCAACTGCCGGTGACCTGCCAGCTCAGACTCGTATGCCAGGTCAGATCCTGAAAGTTGAGCGCAGAGTCGACGACCCCGAGATTCCTGCCCGCCAGATCACGATTACGCGCGGCGAAGGTCTGAAAACCGATTCCGGTGTAGCGTAGGCCAAACGTCGCCCGCAACACAGACCTATCCGGGCGCCGGACAATATCGAACGAATCCTGCCCAAATACCCCCCCGGTGCGGTAACGGGAGCCATTCGGATAGAGCGCCCGCTTCGTAACGACCTGAGCCGTTATGGGGTCTGCCTCAGCGCGACGGGCGACGATTCGGTCGTCGTAGAGCTCGCCACCAAACGTCAGCAACTGGCGGGTTCCGAGCCGTGTCGTCGCCTGACCGATATAGCCATAGGAGTCGACGCGATTAAGATCGGTCGTGATCCGGTCTGTCGTCCGCAGCCCCTGCCTGATCGACCCGTCACGCTGTGAATTGAGCGAAAAGGTAGCCGTCAGTGAGTCGAAACGCCCCCACCCCAGCTTCTCATATCGTGCGTATAGAAAATTGAGCGACTGTGGCTCAAAGGAAGACCGGAGCCGCCCGAGCCCTCCCCAGAGGTCCTTGTAGGCTCTGACACCGCCCAGCTCCGAGTACTGGTAGCGAAAGTTGAGAAACTGATCGGCGGGGAGTCGAAGAGTGAGACGTGTGTGCCAGCCGAATGACCTGAATCCGGTATCCTCGAGTCGATTACCGGTCAGATCCCGAATCCGTGCTGCCGGAAGATCGAGAAAACGACGAAAGACGTGGCGCGAATCGATCCCCTGCCCTGGCCGCAGATCCTGATGCCAGCGCCCATTCAGACCGCCAACCCACGCCAGACCCCGACGACCGCCACTCATCTTCCCCTCGATACCACTCGACAGATCGGCCGACGCCCCAAATAGTCGCACTTCTCCGATAGGTCGCACTTCGTTCGGTGAACGGAACCGTGGCGCCTCCGTCTGCAGATGGATCACCCCGCCCAGTCCGTCGCTCCCATACTGCGATCCCGATGGTCCAAGCATCGCCTCGAGCCGCTGAACCTGCGATGGCTCGATTAAGCCAAGATACTGGTTCGGCCCGGAACGAAATGTCGAATTGTTGAGGCGAATACCATCAATCAGGTTGAGAACCTGGTAACCGGTCAACCCACGCAGGAAGGGCGAGATCTGACCGGTGGTGCTCTGCTGGAGGAGAATGCCGGGGCTTCCTTCAAGCGCCTGGCCGATCGTTGGCAATGGCCGCGCGTCGAGGCTCGTCCGGTCACGAACCGATACCAGATAAGGCGAGGGGCCAACATCGTCAACCCCGCCCCGGCTCGTCGTCACCGTCACCGCATCCCGAAGGACGCGGAGCCCAAGCTGGATAACGAGCGTCTTTTCATTACCGTTGGCTGCCCGGTCATTACCCAGGCTGGTAATCGATAACGCCACCATCCGCGACTCGAAATCCGGATGCGCAATCGTCAACTGATAGCTTCCAATCGGAATCCCCGTCAACCGGAATCGCCCCGACTCGTCAGTCTCGACTTCGCGCACTGGCGTTCCTGCGCCACTCCGCACTGTCACCAGTGCCGCGGCTACTGGTCGCCCATCCCCGGAAACAACCTCACCAGTTCGTTCAAGCTGCTGCGCCTGCATGCCTTGCTGAACCTGCCCGGGAACCTGCGCCAGTCCGGCAGTCGGCTCCCCGGCGAGGAGTGTAAGCAGAACGAAGACGAGAAACGCTACCAACTCGGCACCAAAAGTCAATCTGATCAGCTTCATGACACGGAGTGTAAAACAGCGACGTTAAGTTTCAATTATAATTATCGTCTGCCAGGTCGAAATTTTACTCGTTCTCTTCGTAGAGATAGCGAATATTCTCCTTGCGAAGAAAGAGCTTCGGCCCGCCATCGACAGGTCTGAGGCTGAAGACATCGCGGTCATAGTATCGGACACACCCGCGCAGCGTCTCGCCACTATTCATGACAACGGCGACCACCGTTTCATTGCGAACCAGCTTATCGAGATAGGCCATCTCACGTCCGGTATTCTCGATGTTGGGAACCGCCGCACGATCAGAAGGCTTGCGCACGGGCTTTGTCGCGACACGCTTCTTTCCCTTGTGCGGCGCGGCCGCGGCTGCGGCCGTCGGCTTCCTGGGCGGGCGGGGATTATTCGAAAACGTCATGGCTTCGGCTTCTCCAGGGGGTTAAATTGCAGTTGCGTTCATCTGCCAGATACAGCGGGCCAGATACAGCTTGCCAGATACAGCATGGTCGACTTAGTCGGGAAATTCTACCTTTTCGCCCAATCGAGCTTCGCCGAGGGGACAAGGCTGCGCTGCCGTTGCTGCTCGCGAAGATCGGCGATCCGTTTTGCGTTACTGTCGGGCGATTTGGAATCAGGCACCATCTCCTCGAGGGTTTTGATCGCCAGATCGAACTGCAGAACACGCTCGTAACAGTCGACCTTACCCGACTGCGCGACTCTCTTTACCAGCGGATCACGTGTGTTGTCAATGACTGCCTGATAGGCTGGCACGGCATCGTCGAAATTGTCACGGAGGTAATGAACCTGCCCGATGCGGAGATAGGCTCGTTCAGCCAGTTCATCGTATCCCGTATTCTCGACCACTTTGCGATACTCAACCACCGCCTGCCGGAGGTCATTCTTTTCATAGTAGAGTTCGGCGATATTGAGCCGGAGCCGGCGACGCTCCTTATCATCAGTCAGCGAAGGCAGCAGACTCTCATACTCGCTGATCGCCTCGTCCCGCTTGCCGACTGCCGCATAGCATTCGGCGAGGCGTAACCGTGCGGCCGGAATATCTGGCGATTTCGGATGATCCTCGATCAGCCGAATGAAGTGCTCAATCGCCCGGTCATACTGCTTCAGATCACGCGAACAGACCGTCGCAACGCGAAATCGAACCGATGCCGCCTCATCACTCTGCGGCTTCTCCCGCAGAAAGGTCTCGTAATGGCCGGCCGCCGCGGCATAATCTCCGTTATCCCAGGCCTGCTGTGCCTGTTCGAGCAGTTCACCGCGCGAACACCCAAACGTCGACAGGATGACCACCATCAGCAGGATCATGGCGATCGTGGCGATCGTCGATGACGCACCACGCCGGAATCGGGCTCCAACGCCCGCCCGAAAAATACCCATTTGAAAAACGATTAAAGACGACACCCGCCGCGTCGTCTTTAATCGGGATTTTATGATCACCTGGT
>JBEIMN010000255.1:0-5210 GCA_040378705.1 Acidobacteriota bacterium | reverse complement strand
GGGGAGGCGGCCCTGAGCCCTGGTCAGCGCGTCGGTGTGACGCTGACCCTCAAATCGAGCGAGCGAAACCTGACTCTGCCCTGGTCAGCCGTTCTCCACGATCTTCAGGGAGGAACATGGGTATATGAGAACACCGCACCGCAGACATTCGTCAGGAGGCAGGTCGAAGTGCGCTATGTTTCGAATGGAGTCGCCGTGCTTGGCAGGGCACCGGCCGCTGGATCGAAGATTGTCATAACCGGCGCGGCCGAGCTCTTTGGAACAGAGTTCGGAGCCGGCAAGTAGATTCAAGTCGAAGTGAGTTGGTGAACTGATGCTCAATTACATAGTCTCTTCAGCGCTCCGTTTGCGCGGCATAATGGTCATTCTTGCGATCATACTCCTGATCGTTGGCATTCGGACGCTACCCTCGACACCTCTCGACGTCTTTCCGGAGTTTGCGCCGCCACTCGTCGAGATTCAGACAGAGGCCCCGGGGCTCTCGACGACTGAAGTCGAAAATCTGGTCACCGTTCCGATCGAGAACTCGCTGAACGGACTCAACTCGCTCAAGACACAGCGGTCGAAATCGGTTCTTGGGCTCTCCTCGGTCGTCCTGATCTTCGAGGCAGGATCTGATCTGATGTCGGCTCGCCAGCTTGTCCAGGAGCGGCTGACGCTTGCCGCGAGCCGTCTTCCGGCGGTCGCGAAGCCTCCTGTCATCCTTTCGCCACTATCGTCAACAAGCAGGATCCTGAAGATCGGAATTTCGTCGAAGAGTCTTTCGCAAATTGATCTGACAGACCTTGCGCGCTGGACGATCCGACCGCGGTTGATGGCGGTTCCGGGAGTCGCCAATGTCGCGATCTGGGGTGAACGCGACCGACAGCTTCAGGTGATTGTCGATTCGAACCGGCTTCGATCCCACAATGTGACCCTCGATTCCGTCATCAAATCGACGAGGGACGCCGTGACTCCGGTGACGGGCGGATTCATCGACACCCCAAACCAGCGGCTGGCAGTCAATAATGTTGAGCCGATCGAGTCGGTGAAGGATCTGGCGCAGATTCCGGTCGCGGCTGCACGTCGGCCAACGGTGACGACGCCGGTATTGCCGTCATTCTCGCGACCGCTGCTGCTCGGTGATATTGCGCGGATTCGTGAGGGGTTTCCACCACCGATCGGGGACGCGGTGATCAACGACGTGACCGGGCTCCTGTTGATCGTCGAGAAGCAGCCGCAGGGGAACACACTCGATATCAGCCGCAACGTTGAGAGGGCCCTCGACGACCTGAAGGTCGGCCTGAGCGGAGTCGAGATTGACCCGACGATCTTTCGACCGGCGACCTTCATCGAGACGGCCCTTGCCAATCTCAACAAGGCGCTGCTGACAGGCTGTCTGCTGGTGCTCATCGTACTCGCGCTCTTTCTTTATGACTGGCGGACCGCCTTCATCAGCCTGACGGCGATTCCGCTCTCACTTGTCGCTGCCGGTCTCGTCCTCCACTATACCGGGACCACCGTCAACACCATGATCCTCGCCGGGCTTATTCTCGCCCTCGGTGAGGTGGTCGACGACGCGATTATCGATGTTGAGAACATCCAGCGGCGGCTTGCTCTAAACCGTCTTTCCCCGCTACCTGCCCCGGCCTTCAGCGTCGTGCTCAAGGCCTCGCTCGAGGTGCGCAGCGCAATTGTCTATGCGACACTGATCGTCGTGCTTGTCTTCCTGCCAATCTTCCTTCTTCAGGGGCTCGCCGGCTCTTTCTTCAGACCGCTCGCGACCTCGTATGTTCTTGCGGTAGTCGCCTCGCTGGTCGTCGCGCTGACTCTCACGCCGGCTCTCTCACTGATGCTGCTGTCTGGAGAGACAGTGAGAAGACGCGAATCCCCGCTCGCGGTCGGCCTGAAAAGACTCTACCGCGGAATACTTCCGGCGCTCGTCGCCCGGACACGCCTCGCCGGTGTGACGATGCTGCTTCTCTTCATCGCCGCAGTGGCAGCCTTCAACTATCTCGGTGAAGAGTTCTTCCCTGAGTTCAAGGAGACCGATTTCCTGATGCACTGGGTCGGGAAGCCCGGAACCTCGCTTGAGGCAATGACAAGGAGCGTCATCACCGTCAGTCGTGAACTGCGAGCAATTCCTGGTGTCCGCAACTTCGGATCGCATATCGGACGTGCCGAAGTTGCAGACGAGGTGGTCGGTCCAAACTTCACTGAACTATGGATCAGTATCGATCCGCACGCCAACTACGACCAGACTGTCACCCGCATCAAGGAGGTCGTCAACGGATACCCGGGTCTTTACCGCGACGTCCTGACCTACCTCAAGGAGAGGACCAAGGAGGTTCTGAGCGGATCAAGTTCGGCGATCGTCGTTCGCCTCTATGGTCCAAACCTCGATACTCTTCGTTCCAAGGGAGCGGAAATTCAGTCTGTAATCTCAAAGGTCGGTGGTGTTACGAATCTGAAGCTCGAGCCGCAGGTTCTTGTTCCGCAGATCGAGATGCGCCTGCGTCTCGACGCCATGGCGCGGCTCGGGCTTACGCCGGCTGATGTCCGTCGCGCCGCGGCGACGCTGATCAGGGGGGAGAAGGTTGGTGAGATTTATGATGAGCAGCGGTCTCTCGACGTCGTCGTCTGGGGCGCAGAGAATCTGCGTACCGATCCAGCTGCCCTCAGAAATCTGCTGATCGACCTCCCGTCAGGAGGTTATGTAAAACTCGGCGAGGTTGCGGAGATCCGTGTCGCCCCGACTCCAAATATAGTCCAGCATGAGAACGGATCACGCCGGATCGATATCACCTGTGATGTGACCGGGCGTGATCTGGGTAGTGTCGCCCGGGAGATCGAGGAGAAGATTGGAAGTCTCCAGTTTGAACGCGGTTACCATCCAGAGTTTCTTGGCGAGTATGTCGCGCGTCAGGAGTCACGTAACAGACTGATTGCGCTGGCGGCACTATCGCTCATCGGTATCATTATGTTGCTCTACACCGATTTTCGGGAGATGCGACTGACGCTTCTCGTCTTCGTCACCTTCCCATTCGCATTAGTCGGCGGTCTGATCGGGGCTTTTCTGAGTGGCGGAGTACTCTCGCTCGGTTCGCTGATCGGGTTTGTAACGGTCCTTGGAATATCGGCACGGAACGGCATCATGCTTGTCAGCCATTATCGTCATCTTGAAAACGAGGAGGGAGAGCCATTCGGCCTCGATCTGATCCTGCGTGGCGCGGAGGAGCGGCTCACTCCAATCCTGATGACGGCGTCCGTGACCGCGCTCGCCCTCGTGCCAATTGCGTTTGGTGGTGGGAGACCGGGCGAGGAGATCGAATATCCGATGGCCGCCGTGATCCTCGGAGGTCTCGTCTCCTCGACGGTCCTCAATCTCTTCATCCTGCCGACACTCTTTCTCAAGTATGGAAGGCGACCGGTCGATTCACGGGAGACGGTTAACGAAAGCTGACGCTTTAATCACTCTCACGAATAGCCAGATGCTCGGCTGGAGGGACGGTGGTCCGATCAACGGTTAAACTTCATCATCTCCGCCTTAGTCGGGCGGGGCAGTTTGCGATTGGGGACGGGCTGGCCTGTCTGTCGATCGAACTCGTCGGGAGTGCGCTGTGATGGCAGCACGTCGTTTGTCTCACGGCCCCAGGCATCGAGCTTCGCGCGGAGTTGCAGCAGAGCCTGCTGGTAGCGAGGATCGTTCGCCAGGTTGGTGGCCTCTGTCGGATCGGCGGCAAGGTCATAGAGCTCCTCGGCCGGGCGTGGTTGCTGGAAGATGCGCGCCTGGAGCGGTGTCAGTCCATCCGTCTTCCGCAGTTCGCGGATCGAAGCCATTGACGGGCTGCGTCCGGCATCTGCCGATGGCGTCGCGGCGAGGTCAGGGTAGTCGTTGCGGATGTATTTATACTGTTCTGTCCGGAGAGCGCGGACACGGTCCTCGTAGTCGTGCCAGTTCTTCTCGGCGTAAATCTCATCGCGGATCTTCGCCTGCGGATTGGCGAGGATGGCGGCAAAGCTCCGGCCCTGAACTGAAGCTGGGATGGGGAGTCCGGTCAGCTCGAGAATGGTCGGGGCAAGATCGATGCTGCTGACCAGTCCGCTCGCAACCGTCGCCGCCGTGATCCGCCGCGGCCAGCGGGCAATCAGCGGAGTCCTGATGCCCGTATCGTACATTGTCGTCTTCGCTCCCGGAAACGGGCGTCCGTTGTCGCTGATGAAGAGGATGAGTGTATTGTCGGCGACTCCCTGCCGTTCAAGCTCCGTCAGAACCTTGCCAACATTTGTATCGAGCCGTGTGATCTCGTCGTAATAAAGGGCCAGCTCGGCGCGAACTGCCGGAGTGTCGGGAAGGTGCGGTGGAACGATCACCGCTGCGGGCGAGTGTGGCTCGGGGATACTATTCTCAGCATAGTCGCGGTGCGGATCGAGTGCCGCAAGCCAGAGGAAGAATGGGCGATCGAGCGGGCGCTTCTGGAGCAGGGGAATCCAGCCCGCCGCGCCGCTGTCGTCAGCCGCCAGCATCCGGCCGGTCCGGGGATCGGTCTGAAAGCCGGCTTCGCCCGGATCATCGACCAGATCGAAGCGGTCCTTGATGGCGCGTCCGAGATGCCATTTGCCGGAGGCAGCCGTCCAGTAACCGGCGGACTTAAGCTTTTCGACAAAGGTCACCTGCTCCGCCGGCAGCGGCCAGTGCAACTGCTCTGCGTCTGTGTTATGCGGATAGCGTCCGGTGATAATGCTCGAACGGCTCGGACTGCACGAGGAGATGGTCACGAAGGCATTCGTAAATCGCATTCCTTCCCGTGCGAGGCGGTCGATGTTTGGGGTACGAACCTGCGGATTGCCATAGGCTCCTGTATCATCCGCGGCCAGATCGTCGGCAATGATCAGGACGACATTAGGACCAACGCTCCGTGGCTCTTTTTGCGCGGGCCCACTGCACGCCGCCAACAGCAGCACCAGGCTCGATGCCAGGAGAATTCGTGATCTCATCATTGACCGCACCTCGTCACCAACCTTGAATAGAGTGTAACTTAGAGAAATATTGAGGAATATACGGTAATACAAGGTACTCGTCCAGCCGATCTTGCTGGTAACCCGCATTTTCAGCTTGGAGATCAGGGCAATCGCATTTTAAGAGTCAGGCTTTCTGGGTGCGCGGGGGTGCGCAGACCTCCGGTCCGCATGTACCCGGCACAGAGCCGCTTTGAGATAAAATTGCGCGG
>JBEIMN010000254.1:0-5215 GCA_040378705.1 Acidobacteriota bacterium | reverse complement strand
GCGACATTATTCGACTGCCGTCGGGGAGAGCTATCATGGAGTTCGGCTGGTTGTTCTGCCAACGATTCGACATAAGTATTTTGACACGGTGGTGCACACGCTGCTCTCTGTAGTTCATACGACCGGAAAACGATTCGACGTCATTCTGATCTGCAACGCGGCCAACAGTCTGTTCGCCTTCTGGCCGAGGCTCTTCGGGACACCGACGCTGGTCAACGTCGATGGACTTGAACGAAAGAGAAAGAAGTGGAACTGGATTGGGCGAACATACTACCTGCTCTCCGAGTGGCTCTCGACTTTTCTTCCGACAGCGATCGTCACTGATGCGCAGGTGATTCAGGACTACTATGCGACGCGTTACCGGAAGAGGTCGGCGATGATCGCCTATGGTGCGGAGGTTGCACGTCGGACTGATCCGGAACGCCTCGCCCGGTTTGGGCTGGTGCCAAATCAGTATGTGCTCTATGTCAGCCGTCTCGAACCCGAGAATAACGCTCACCTGGTGATAGACGCCTACCGCAAGCTTCGGACCGACTGGCCGCTGGTGATCGTTGGTGGCGCGCCATACGCTGAGGAGTACATCGCCCGTTTGAAGAGCACGAACGATGCGCGCGTCCTCTTTCCCGGATTTGTTTTTGGTGAAGATTATCGAGCCTTGCAGCAGAATGCCTATTGTTATGTCCACGCGACAGAGGTTGGCGGGACGCATCCGGCGCTGATCGAGGCGATGGGGGCAGGGAATTGTGCGCTGACATTGCGGACACCGGAGAATCTTGAGGTGATCGGTGATGCCGGGCTGGTCTATGATTCGGTTGATGATCTGACTCGCCAGCTCCAGACGGTGATCGATCATCCGGAGATGATCGGAGAGTATCGACGCCGGGCGATGGCGCGAGTGATACGCTTCTACAATTGGGAGCAGATCACGGACCAGTACGAGGAGCTGCTGGGGAGGCTCTGCGGGCAGGTGGTATTGGATCCGCCGGCCGGCGGTGCGGAAACGCCGGTCATCGATGATAATTCAGGGAAGTCTTCGGCGTTCAATGCCGGACAGTCAGGATGGGAGATAGATCGCCATTAACATTAAAAGAGAGACAGCCGGGTCATTGGTGGGGAAGACTGGGTTCTGGGAGCCTGGGATGTCGCTCTTCAACCGGCACCGCGGGCTAATCTGGTCGATGGTTCGTCGCGAGGTCTGGCAGCGCTATCGCGGGTCGTTTCTTGGGCCATTCTGGGCGATCGTCACCCCGGCGGTTCAGATCGTCATCTTCACTCTCATCTTCTCAGGAATATTTCAGGCTCGATTTGGTGTTGAGAGCGGGCCGGTAGGGTTTGCCGTCCATCTTTTTTGCGGATTGCTGCCCTGGATAGCCTTCAGCGAAGCGGTGCAAAGATCGACGACGATCGTCGTCGAGAATGCGAATCTGGTCAAGCGGGTTGTCTTTCCGATCGAGGCGTTGCCGGTTAATGTGTCGCTGGCCTCGGTTGCTCATCAGGCGCTTGGAACGGTGGTTCTGCTGGTTGCGGCACTTGTGCTCAACGGCGGGCTGACGGTGGCGGTCTTCTGGTGGCCGGTTCTGCTTGTGCCACAGTTGTTGATCACGATTGGACTGGCCTGGCTGGTTGCGAGCCTCGGAGTTTTTCTGAAGGATACCGGGCAGTCGACCCAGCTCCTGCTGATGGCCTGGATGTATCTGACTCCGATATTCTATCCTGAATCGATCGTTCCGCCACGGTATCACTGGCTGGTGAGGTGGAATCCGATGGCGCCGCTGATCAGAAGTTACCGGCGGATTCTGCTTGAGGGACGTCAGCCGGACTGGACCGGGCTTGCCGCGACGATGGGATTTGCGATCTGCTGTCTGCTGGTTGGGTACTGGTGGTTCGTGCGAACGCGCAAGGCTTTTGCAGATGTGTTGTAGAAGCTGTTCGGTCCGTTTGTGATCAGAGCCTTGTATCTGATAGCTCCTTAGTCGGAGACTGGTGGTGACTCCGGCAATTCGTCTTCTCCATTATACTCCTCTAGTTCTGGCAGGCCTGGCATCTCAGGTCGATTGTAGCCCGGTGCTGGCCTTCTTAAGGTCGTCGGAGTGAAGATTGTCTGGCGAGTCGGGACGAGTGCTGCCATGGCGTCGTGGCCGGGAGCGGCCGTGGCGTTTCTGGCGGCGTAATCCCGAAGCATTTCGAAGAAGTCGTTGAATTCGCGCTGCATCTGGTTCATCTTTTCGCGCATATTGAGGATGATTTCGACGCCGGCAATGTTGACTCCAAGTTCACGAGTCAATTGAAGGATAACCTCGAGCCGTTCGATATCATCATCGGTATAGAGCCGGACATTTCCGACCGAGCGCGATGGCGTCAGCAGCCCTTCGCGTTCGTACATGCGGAGAGTCTGCTGGTGGATGCCATAGTAGTCGGCCACGGCGCTGATCGTGTAGCCCTTCGGTTTTCTTCTGGTGCCGGACTCTTTGGAGATCATGGTGTTTACCTCGACAGTGTCGTATTTAAAAGACTAAATCTGAAGATACCTGAGACCTCGTTTACATCATTTAATTCAAGCTGCCGGGGATCGCGTGTCTTTTGATCGGCAAGTCTCACCGCTTTCGAGAAATGTGACTTTGTCAGGTTACTCAAGGCCCAGCTCAGTGCGGGGATTTTCCGGATTACGTCGTGCGAATTCGCGAAGAATGTTCTTGGAGTCCTCGTCGATGATCTTTGGGAGAGTGATTCTGACTTCCACGTACTGGTCACCGCGTGTATTGCCGCGGAGGCTAGGGGCACCCTTTTCGCGAAGACGGAAGAGCTGACTGGTCTGGGTTCCGGGAGGAATGCGGAGGAGTGCCTTACCGTTGACGGTTGGTACCTCGATCTTGGCTCCAAGCGCCGCCTCGGGGACAGTGACCGGGATAACGCAGTAGATATTGTCGCCCTTCCGCGTAAAGATCGGATGCGGCGAGACATTTGGAATGATGAAGAGGTCCCCGGCGGGACCGCCGTGGAGGCCGGCGTGGCCCCTTCCGGCGATGCGGACACGCGATCCCGTGTTTACGCCGGCGGGGATTGGAACTTTGACCGTCTCGGTGCGGACTGTGATCCGGCTGCCGCGACAACTGGGGCAGGGGCGACGGCGGAGGCCCGTCCCTTTGCAGTCGGCGCAGTCCTGATCGAAGCGGAGGAATCCGGTGCCGGCCGAGACCTTTCCGGTGCCACTGCAGCTGGTGCAGCTGATCTGGTTGCTGGTTCGTTCGTTCGACTCGCCCGTTCCCTGGCACTGGCCACAGGCCTCATTTCGGCGAACATTGATGTGGGTGGTCAGACCGTTGATCGACTCCTCGAAGGTGAGGACGATTGGAACTTCGAGATCCTGGCCGCGCTGCGGCTGTGTCGACTGCCCATCGGATCGCTGACCACGGAGCATTTCGTTGATCATGTCCCAGGTGCTGGCACCGCCGGGTCTCCGCGCTCCGGCCGCTCCTGAGTCGCCGGCTTCGCGACTGGTAGCACCCCAGTTGAAATTGAAGTCCGGACCAGTTGATCCAGGACCGGACGATTGCCCGGGGCGCGCATCGCGCAGGTGATCGCTGTAGGTGCCATACTGATCATAGACTTCGCGCTTCGCCGGGTCGGAGAGAATGTCATTGGCTTCCGAGAGCTGTTTGAACTTCTCTTCGGCTGACTTATCGCCGGGGTTGACGTCGGGGTGGTATTTTCGCGCCAGTCGGCGATAGGCCTTGCGGATCTCATCCGGGGTTGCCGTTCGCTTGATGCCGAGAGTCTTATAGTAATCTTCTCGTTGAGCCATTGCAGAATTTGGGACTTGAAAGTGATTAAAACCGAGAATCAGTTCAGCCGCTGGATCAACCGCGGTCGGTTCGGACTGGAATCTCGAATTGAGTCTGGCCGGAGAGCATTGGTCGTTTCGGGAGGCTGACCTTCAGGACACCGTGTTCGAGTTCGGCCGTGATCCGTTCAGCATCGATCGATTCCGAGAGGCTGAAGCTGCGCTCGAACTTCCCATAAGAGCTCTCGAGTCTGTGGTAGAGTTCGTGGTCGGCTTCCGGCTCCCAGCGGCGTTCTCCGCGCAGAACCAGTGTCTCCTGGATGACCTTGATGTCGATGTCGGAGTTCTTCACTCCGGGGACTTCGGCGGTCAGGATGAACTCTCCGGTTGTTTCGTAGATGTCGATCGACGGCGTCCAGGTCGCGTTAGGTACCTGGTTAGCGGGATCGTCCGGCGCGACAGTCGGCGCGACAGATAGAAGGCTGGCCGCCCTGATCAGCTGTGTAAGCTGCTGTTCAATGGCGGCCAGATCGGTCAAAAGTCGATTTTGTTTCGGCATAAACGTCTCAAAAGTCAGGGGAAGATCCTGTCCCGAGAGAGGAACGCGGTAATGGCTCACCGTTTATGCCGGAGGCCATTACCGCATTACCGGACTTATCGTTTGTCGTCAACGTCGATATATTCGGCGTCGATCACGTCATCATTGGCGGCTCCGGATCCAGTTGCACCACCGGCAGCACCACTGGCGGTAGACTGTCCACTGGCGTCGGAGGCATTGTCCGTCCCGGCACCACCGGGGGCCTGTTGCTGGTAGAGTGCCTCCGCCATCCGGTGCGAGACTCGGGTGAGATTCTCGAGCTGGGCGCTGAACTGCGCGCTTTCGTTCGATTCCACGACCTTTTTAGCCTCGGTGATGACCGTCTCCACCTCTGAGATCAGGCCGACCGGGATCTTTTCGCGGTTATCGCTGATCGTCTTCTCTGTCTGATAGATCAATGAATCGAGGCGATTCTTGTTTTCGATCGCTTCGCGCTTATTTCGGTCTTCCTCGGCGTGCGAGTCTGCGTCGCGCGTCATGCGGTCGATCTCTTCCTTGGCGAGACCCGAAGATGCGGTGATCGTGATCTTCTGCTCACGGCCTGTTCCAAGATCTCGTGCCGAGACGTTGACGATTCCGTTGGCATCGAGATCGAAAGTTACCTCGATCTGCGGAATACCGCGTGGAGCCGGTGGAAGTCCAATCAGGTGGAACTTGCCAAGAGTCCGGTTGTCACCGGCCATCGCTCGCTCTCCCTGCAGCACGTGAACTTCGACCGAGGTCTGATTGTCGGTTGCCGTCGAGAAGACCTCGCTCTTGCGGGTTGGAATGGTCGTGTTGCGCTCGATCAGACGGGTGAAGACTCCGCCGAGGGTCTCGATTCCAAGGCTCAGCGG
>JBEIMN010000253.1:0-5230 GCA_040378705.1 Acidobacteriota bacterium | reverse complement strand
TGTATTTGGGCCACCCTGGCCGATCCCCTTGTTGATATCGGGGATCTCGGAGGAGCGACCAACACCGCTCGTCTCCGCCAATTTGCGTTGCGTCGTATCGAGCGCGGCAAGTCGTGTCTGCAGGAAATCGAACTTACTGGTCGCTTCCCGATTCTGCTCACGCAGCCGGCGGTTTTCAAGCTGCGTCAGGTTGAGCTTTGCCACCACTACCGCATGCTGCGCAATGATGTACATCCCATAAACAACCGTCAGCAAACCAACCCCTGCAAAAACCAGCACCGAATATATTACCCGGTGGTGGACGTTGAACTTCCGCAACGGGGATTTTACTGTCGGGGCAAAAACAAAGGTGTAAAACCGTTTATCTTCATTCATTCTGTCAGTCTCCTTGGCTCAGTCACATCCCAATCGAGCGGTTGCGCCGAGTATGGGGCGGGGCATGCGGCCTGGCAGTCGTCTACTGGTCCACTGTTCGACCGGCATACTGATCCGGGCTCTCTGTATGGAACTTCTGGAATATTTGTACTAATGCATTCCTCACTTGCCAGCAGATCTCATAAACAATTGCCTGACCGCGTAATCATCGGTCACTGATCGCCACGCCCATAGGCCAGGAACTCTCACTCTTTATTCTCATCTCAACCATCTTACTTAACCATCTCAACCTGCAGATTCAGCCTGGTCCTGACACTCAACCGGTTCAATTAGGCTTCCGGTAAACTTCCGGCAGACTTCAGTGCCAGTCCGTCCGGTATCACAATCAGAACCCGACCAGTAGGTTAACGATGAAAATAACCCAGTCAAAAGCGAGTCCGGCAATGGAAAAAACCGTCCAAAAGCTAGCATAAATGCCAACCCTGTTTCAACTTTTGTCCGACAGCCATTCAGGCAGAGCAGCGTAAACTCTTTGTTCAGTTGACTTGCGTGTAAATTTTATCAGGTATTTTTTACCGGATTATTCATTTTTTTGGATACGCCACGTCCATTTTCGAATAAAACCTCGCCTTCGCGCCGGGTGACTGGTCATCCCGACTGAGCTCGAATCGGGGCTTTACCCACGCCAGAATTGGACAGCCCATTGGAGACGCTCAATCAAAGACTGGCGTATTACGTTGCGGCATCGCGCCTTCTTTGAATAAGTCATGGCATTTGTTAGACTGATCAAACCGTTGGACGATGTGGCGTGAACTGGCTTCAGGGACGAAGCGGGAGAGCTTATGAACAGAACATCTCGGTGGAGTATTGCGGTAATCATAGTCATCGTCGCCGTAGCGACGATCGGTATGGTGATGGAACAGAGCTTTGACCAGACCGCGCAGGCGCAGGCCGGGCGAAAATCTGCCGAGAAGCAGAAGAAGAACCCCGGGGCGACAGGCGATCCGGAGCAGGATCGCAAGGCGCAGGATAAGCAGGAAGAGAAGAAGGTCGACAAGTCGCAGGCCCCAGTCTCGATCAGCATCGACACGGCAGTCGTCAACGTCGAGGCGGTCGTCTATAACAAGAAGACCGGGGGAATCCTTCAGGGTCTGAAGAAAGAGCACTTCGAGATATACGAAGACGGCATCCGCCAGGAGGTCGAGAACTTTTCGACACCGGAGGCCCCGGTGACAATGGTGCTGCTGCTCGAATACAGCAAACTGGTCGACCTGCTCGGAATGCCGACCGGTGGCTACTTCGAACCGGGCCGGATCGAGATACTGCGCCCGGCATACGAATTCGTCCGAACATTCGTCCAACCGAAAGACTTCATCTCGATCGTCGCTTTTGATATTCGTCCGACCCCAATCGTCGACTTCACCGATGACAAGACTAAACTGATGGGTGCGATCAACCTCCTGATTCGCAACAACCCGGCGTTCAGTGAGAGCAACTTCTTCGATGCGCTCAAATTCGTCCTCCGTGGCGGCGTCGGCGACAGCGTCGTGCTCGAGAACAACAAGCAGGAGAAGACGGACTATTCAGGCCTCTACGAGGTCAACTCCCGAACCGCCGTCCTGCTGGTCGGTTCCGGGATCGATACCTTCAGCAAGATCAACTTCGATGAAGCCAGGAAGATCGTCGAAAACTCCGGCGTCCCTGTCTACGCGATTGGAACCGGCAACATGTTCCTCAAGCGTTACGACCAGCAGCTCGATCCGGGTCGCGGACTGGAGATGTATGGAATTCCTGACCGGATGACCCTGCTCCAGGCACAGAACACGCTGAAGACTTTTGCGGACTCGACCGGCGGCAAATATTTCCCAGTCACCTTCCCCGGTGAGATCCCCTCTGTCCTGCAGTCGATCTCGGCACTGGTCCGCAATATGTACAGCCTTGGGTACACACCGACCAACACCCGCCGCGAAGGCAAACGACGCAAAATAACGATCAAGGTCAACCTCGGCGACAAGATCGATCCGAAACTGATCATGGTTCAGCATCGTCAAACCTATGTCGAACCCAGGGATCAGAAATAGATGTTGGCAACGACAATGAACGATGAGTCACCTGAAAACCCAATCCACCAGAAACTGGCGGCCATCGGAGATCGAATCAATGCGGCGTGCCATCGCGCCGGTCGCCAGCCGGAAGAGGTGACGCTGATTGGAGTCAGCAAGACTTTCCCGGCTGCAGTGGTGCAACTTGGGATCGAAGCCGGGCTGCGGGCACTGGGTGAGAACCGTGTCCAGGAGACGGCGGACAAGATTGCGCAACTGGCGTCAGTCGCCGCCCTGGCCGGAGTTACGTGGCACCTGATCGGCCATCTGCAATCAAACAAGGTTCGGCGTGCGATCGAGCTGTTTGGCATGATCCACTCTGTCGACAGCCTGAAGCTGGCGGAGCGGATCAGTCTGATCTGTGGTGAGATGGGGCGTCGAATGCCGATCCTGCTCGAAGTCAATCTCGGGGGGGAGTCATCGAAGTCAGGGGCAACCGAAGACGAGGCACTGAGCCTTTGTGAAAGCATCAGTAATCTGCCTCACGTCGTGCTTTGCGGGCTCATGACCGTCCCGCCATATCTTGACAATCCGCAGGATGTCAGGCCATATTTCCGCCGTTTGCGGATGCTTCGCGACGAGGCCCGTCGACTCGGGATCGTCGGCCCGGAGTTCACCAATTTGTCGATGGGGATGAGTCACGATTTCGAGGTCGCGATCGAAGAGGGCGCGACCTTCGTCAGAATTGGAACCTCCATCTTCGGGACTCGCGCCTGATTGGTTCCCGATCGGTGCCGGATCTCAATGACGCCGCCCAATGGCAGAGTGATGCCAAAGTAATTTTGGATCAGTTTTGAAGGTGAGGCTCCCCCCGTTTCACACTTCAAACCGATACCAATTTTTAAAAGGAGATTTTTTGGCCATGTTGATTGCCATGTTGATTGATGATACGGGAAGACTGCTGATCGAGGGGGTTGATAGTCTGCAACGACTTGTCCGCCTGGGCATCGGAGTGACAATCGCCGTCATCCTCGGACTGCTCCTTTTTCGTTACATTCCTTCCATTCTGAAGCTGAATCCATTCGGAAGAACGTCGCAGGCATTTCACCGCCCGACGAACGAAATGATCTATCACATGCGGCGATCACGCTTCTACAGTCCACTGCGCCGGACTCTCGGGTTCGATCCGTCGGTGCTGATGGTCCTGATTGCGCTGGCGATACTCTGGTATGTCCTGACTGGAGTGTTACAGAACCTCTTCTTTATCATCCAGGGAATTGGGTTGACACTGACCGAGTTTGGAGCCGGGGCCATCTTCAGTGGAGTCAGATACCTGATCGGGTCGGCGATTCTCGCGGTCATCTTCTTTCTGATGGGGATGATGACGATCGTCTTCGTCAACTGGCTCTTTGGCCTGCTTCACAATATTGCCGGGTGGTCGCTCAACCGGCTTGCGCCGCTCCTGAATATCTTCGAATTTGGCGGGGCCTTTGCCGGCTGGTCGTTCATGATACTCTGGATCGCCCTCTCCTTTGCCGCGACCGCAGTTGAAGCGGTCTTCTTCTGATCTTCCAGTTCAATCCGCCCCCCCCCACTATGACACCCATCAGACCCAGGCTGACGACCAGCGCGCGTGGCATTACCTTCGCGGTCAACGTCCAGCCGCGCGCATCGCGGACGGCGATCCGTGGCGAGGCGGAGGGTGTGGTTCGAATCTCGCTCGCTGCCCCACCAGTCGATGGCCAGGCCAACGAGGAGCTCATCCGGTTCCTTGCCGGGCGGCTCCACGTCCCACGTCGCTATGTCTCGATCATCTCCGGTGCGGGTTCGAAAAATAAGGTGATCCTGGTCGAGGGGATTGCCGAATCGGAAGTGCTGGCTGCGCTGACCGTGTGAGCGCGCATCATCATCGCGACGGCTGACTAAACTCGAACCGGCGACCATTCTGCCACCGATTCAAATTTTAAATGGCGGCAGCTTGTCCCAGTTGCCCCCGTGCCCGTGCCCGTTGCCATTGCCGTTGCCATTGCCATTGCCATTGCCATTGCCGTTACCATTACCATTGCCTTTATGACTGGCGAGTTTCCGTCGCTGGAACTCTTTCTCTTCATCCTCGATCATCTTCCGCAGCAACTGATTGATATCTTTCAGTCGCTCACCGGTATCGGTCATCTCGAGCCATCTCTGCTTCCGGGGAGTCTCGGGGTCGAGCAGCGCTCCAATGGCGAAAGACAGCGCGTAAGGACTCTGCGGCAATTCCGGCTCTTCAAGGTCGGTGACGAGCTGATTCGGCATAAACTCCTGCCGATTACTGAGCAACTCGTGAAAGAGAACGTGCGTCAACTCCGCCTCCTCCTCCGGCTCATAATCAGTATTATCCTCCGGATAGTCGTCACTGAAGAGTTCGACCTCCGCCAGATGATACGGCGTTCCTTCGTCGAGATATCTGAGGACCCTGAACCGTTCAATACCTATGCAGAGGATGTTCGACCGTAAGTCTGGCAACTCATTGACGGCGATGACTTCGACCAGGCATCCGTACTCGGCGGGCATGGAATCCTGAATGGAGACGATGCCAAACGACTTGTCATCAGCCATCACATCACTGAGCATTTGGCGGTATCGCGGCTCAAAGATGTGGAGCGGAAGCGGCTCTCCAGGAAAAATAACCATATCAAGGGCAAAGATTGGCAGGTTGCGTATGTCGTCCATAAACTCCTGGAACCTCCTGATCACTTGGTAACTAGTGTGGATTGCACACTCAATGAATACTAGTCATTGACCTTGAGAACGGCAAGGAAAGCCTCCTGCGG
>JBEIMN010000252.1:0-5240 GCA_040378705.1 Acidobacteriota bacterium | reverse complement strand
GGCATGGATTCGTGCCCGGGCGGCGGGGCAGAGGTCTTCGCGGAGGAGACGCGATCAAAGGTCTGTACGCACAAGACCGACGGCAACCGCTGGCTGGAGATGGCCGGCAAGGTACACGCAGCCGGCGTGAAGACGAATGCGACGATCCTCTATGGCCACGTCGAGACAACGGCGGACAGGGTCGACCACCTGGTCCGACTGCGCGAGCAGCAGGACCGATCGGGCGGTTTTCAATGCTTCATCCCGCTCGCTTTCTACCCGCCGGGCACGCAGCTCTCCCATCTTCCCGGGCCGTCGGGGATCGACAGCCTGAAGATGATCGCGGTCTCGCGTCTCATGCTCGACAATATCGATCACATCAAAGCATACTGGGTCATGCTTGGAAAACGGCTCGCCCAGACAGCACTCCATTTTGGCGCGAACGATTTCGACGGAACGATCACCAGCGGCGGAGAGTTGATGGAGTCGTACATGGTCGAAAGCCGGAGTGACAATGAGGCATCGCGCGAAGAGATCATCAGACTAATCAACGAGGCGGGATTTCTCCCGGTCGAACGGGACACCCTCTATCATCCATTGCGGGAGTACGCCGCCGCGGATTAGTCCGCACCGGCAGGATTTCCAAAGAACAAAATATTTCCGAAGGGCCTTTTCATCATATGACACGAGAGATCAAGGTTGCTCACAGTCCTGATTCGGACGATGCCTTCATGTTCTACGCGCTTGCAACCAACAAGCTGGATACGGGCGAACTCCATTTCACACACGTGCTGCGCGACATCCAGTCGCTCAACCAGGTCGCGATGACGACACGCGAGTACGATGTGACGGCGGTCTCATTTCACGCCTATGCCTATATCGCAGAGCATTACGTGCTGCTGCCGCACGGAGCGAGTATCGGTGACGGCTATGGTCCACTGGTGGTGGCGCGTGAACCGTTTTCGGCCGCCGATCTGAAGAAGAAGCGGATTGCGATTCCGGGGACACTGACGAGCGCCTATCTCGCACTGCGGCTGCACACACCTGAGTTCGAGTATGGCGTCGTGCCGTTTGACGAGATAATTGGCGAGGTGTGCAACGGAAACTACGACGCAGGCCTGCTGATTCACGAGGGGCAGCTTACTTACCACGAAGAAGGCCTCTCGCGGATCGTCGATCTTGGAGCGTGGTGGAAGCAGGAGACCGGGCTGCCATTGCCGATGGGTGGCAACGTCATCAGGCGTGATCTCGGCCCCGAACTTCGGAAAGAGGTCTCGGGCTGGCTTCACCGCAGCATTCAGTATTCGATGGATCACCGGCAGGATGCACTCAACTATGCGATGCAGTTTGCGCGCGACATGCCGGTCGAGACGGCCGATCAGTTCGTGGCGATGTGGGTCAACAGCAGCACCCTCAGCTATACCGACCGTGACCGCCAGGCGGTCCAGCTGATGCTCGACGAGGGATTCCGCAAGGGGATCATTCCGGATCAGGTCAAGGTCGAGTTCGCCGAATAGCTTCGCCCCTCAGAGCTTCGATTAGCGACAAAGTAAAAAGGGAGAGTGAATGGTGGCCATTCCCTCTCCCTTTTTACTTTATCGTGACCGACCGACGAGATCAGGCCAGCTTGAGCGCCCGGTTGACCCGTTCGATTCCCTCGTCGATCTCGGCGGGTGACTTGAAGCCCATGACGCAGGCATCGACAAAGCCGCAGGACATGACATAGCGAGCCGCCTTCTCACGGTCGTCCGCGCTGGTAAAATCACCGTTGCCGACCAGCTTCATGGCGATGACGCCACGCCCCTTGTCGTGCATCGACTTGATCTCCTTCATTGCCTCGGGAACCTTCCCGTTGGGGTCGTGCGGATTGGTCGGGTTGTCACCATCGACGTGGTGGCCCTGTGGATTGATGCGTGCGAGCTGAACCTCGAGCCAGTCACTCTTCGCGGCGACACGGAGAGCGGAGAGTCCGTGGCAGGACATACCCTTGGCCCGTATCCAGCCGCGAGCCTGCGCCTCGTCGAAAGCGTCCATGACCACCTTCATCCGCTCCGGCCAGTCAGCGGTAACGGTGCAATGGATCAGCAAGGCGTCGATATAGTCTGTGCCGAGATCCTTACGATACTGATCGATCACCTTGAGCGGATCCTGCGGACCGGTTCCACCGGATGGCATCTTCGAGAGAAGAAAGAACTTGTCGCGTGGAAGCGGTTTGATCGCTTCGCGGATCATGCCGTAGGTCAGATAGTTTTTGGCGGTATCGATATAGCGGATGCCGCGGTCAAATCCATACTGAATCAGTTTATTGAAGGCCGGCTGACCGAGTTCCATCTGGACACGGCCATTGATCGAGCCCGTTCCCATTCCAAGGCGGGTGATCATCAGCTTGTTCTTGCTGAGGCGTCCGAGTTGTACCCAGTCGGTGGCAGTGCGAACGGCGGGTTCAGCCGCCTCAACCAGATCGGAATTGAGGGTTGCGAGGCCGATTGCGCCGGCGGCGCCAGCCGAATGTCGAATAAAGTCGCGACGTGTAAGCGCGGGATTGAGCGGTTCTTGCTTCATCAGTACCTCCACTGGCCAGGCCTCAGGCCAGTTGATCAGGCGGCAATGGTTCGACGTGAATCGTCGCGGTCACCCGGCCAAGGGCCTCTTTCAACTTCGCTTCGACCTCTTCGGTAATGGCGTGGGTGGCGCGATGGTCGTGCTCGATTCGTGGATCGACGTGCATATGCATCTCGACAAAAATTTCCCCGCCGTGGAGACGGGAGCGAATGTCATGGACAGAATGGACGCCCGCAACCATCTTCACGATACCGGCAATCTGTGATGGTGGTACGGGAGCCTCATCGACCAGGACGGGAACGGTACTTTTAAAGATCTGATAGCCGCTCCAGGCGATGAATAACGCGACGCCGAGCGAGAGTATCGGATCGAGCCAGAAATAGCCCCGCCGGATCAGGAAGAGGCCAACCAGAATGGTGCAGCTGACCGCGACATCACTCCGGGTATGGATGGCATCGGCGATCAGGAAATCGCTCCTGATTCGCTGGCCCTCGCGATACTCATAAACGGTGACGACGATATTGGTCAAAATAGTTGCGACCATGACGCCGATCGTCAGCCAGGATATCTCTGGCGGTGGGCCATCGGGACCGAAGAGTCTTTTCAACGCGCTGAGTCCGAGCTGATAGCAGGTGATGAAAAGAAAGCCGGAGATGACAAAGGCGGCGAGTGTCTCGAACTTGGCGTGGCCATAAGGATGTTTCTCGTCCGGCTCGGCCGAGGCATAGCGCGTCACGACGAGCCCAACGACGTTGTTGAGCGAGTCGACAGAGGAGTGTATCGCGTCGCTGATGACGCTCAGGCTTCCGGCCAGGATACCGGCAATCAGCTTACCGGCGACAACTGCCAGGTTGAGAAACAGCGTCAGGAGCAGGACGCGCTGGACACCGCGCAGATAGTCTCCGTTGGCGGTGATGGCATTCGGCTCACTCATATTTGGTTTCCAGTCAATTACCAGATCGACGGTTGCTGTTGTGTCACGCAGTGGATCGACCCGAGCCCCCAGATGAGCGGGGTGCAGTCGATCGGTATGACTTTACGCCCGGGGAAGAGAGACTGCAAGATTTCGCAGGCCTTCAAGTCGTTCCGGTGACGATAAGTGGGAACAAGGACCGAGCGATTTGCGATGTAGAAATTGGCATAACTTGCCGGCAGCCGCTGGCCATCGAAGACGACCGGGCCGGGCATTGGCAGTTCGACGACGCGAAAGGGGGCGCCGTCCTGATCGGTCATCCGCTGCAGACGCTGGTGATTTTCGCGGAGAGGATCGTAGTTCTCGTCAGTCGGATCCTCCTCGATCGCAGTGACGATCGTATCCGCCGCGACGAATCGAGTCAGGTCGTCGATGTGGCCATCGGTGTCATCGCCGACGATGCCATCACCGAGCCAGAGAATGTGCGTCGCGCCAAGATAGTTACCGAGGTAGCGTTCGATGCCGGCACGATCGAGGTGCGGATTACGATTTGGATTGAGGAGGCACGCCTCTGTGGTCATGAGGGTTCCGCGGCCATTGACCTCGATCGAGCCGCCCTCGAGGATGATGTCAGGGGTGAAGAGCCTCTCGCCGGACTCGATGGCAATCCGAGTCGGGACGATGTCATCGAGATCAAAGGGGGGATATTTGTTGCCCCAGGCATTGTACCCCCAGTCGTTGATGGCACGCTCGCGTCGCCCGTCACGATCGCGTACGACATAGTTTGGGCCGTGATCACGGCACCAGGCATCGTTGGTCGGATTGAGGTGGAAGCGGACGGCGTCGATATTGACTCCGGCGTGCCGCAGCAGTTGACGGACGCGGTCGGCAAAGTCTTCGTCGGCGACGTTGATCCGAACCAGTTCCGATTCGGCAAGGTGGCGTGTCATCTCGGCGAAGATTGCCGGGACAGGCTCGAAGGCTCCGGGCCAGCTCGCCTCCTTGTGCGGCCACGATAACCAGGTCGCCTCGTGCGGCTCCCACTCGGCGGGCATAATGTATCCTGATTCGATCGGTATTTCGGTCAAGGCTCGACACTCCTCAATATGCTCCCATTTGGCACTGTTTGGCCTGAGGTCAGTCAATAAACCGCCTGGTCAGATCGTGGTAAGCATCGATCCGACGGTCACGCAGGAAGGGCCAGTGTGTGCGCTGGATGTCACTCTTGCCAAGGTCGACTTCAGCGAGAAGAATCTCTTCCTGATCGACGGTCGCCCGGGTGATAATCTGGCCGGATGGATCTGCCATAAAGCTCTGCCCCCAGAATTCGATCCCGTCGCCGGGATGGCCGGCCGGTGTCGGCTCGTGGCCAATCCGGTTGGCGACGGCGACGTAAAGGCCGTTGGCGATTGCGTGCCCACGCTGAATCGTCTCCCACGAGGAGTGCTGGCGGACTCCGTATTCCTTCTTTTCGGCCGGATGCCAGCCGATCGCGGTTGGGTAAAAGAGGATCTGCGCGCCGGTCAGCGCCGTCAGCCGCGCCGCCTCCGGATACCACTGATCCCAGCATACCAGGACTCCGATCCGCCCAAAGCGGGTATCAAATGAACGGAAGCCGAGGTCTCCCGGCGTGAAGTAGAACTTCTCGTAAAAGAGCGGATCGTCCGGAATATGCATCTTGCGATACCGGCCGAGGAGTGTGCCGTCGGCGTCGATCACCACGGCCGTGTTGTGATAGAGGCCGGGCGCCCGCCGCTCGAAGAGCGAGCCGACGATGACGATTCCG
>JBEIMN010000251.1:0-5254 GCA_040378705.1 Acidobacteriota bacterium | reverse complement strand
GACGATACTGGCGCTGGCGATGCGTGCTTGTGATTACCTGGTCGAGCAGATGAAGCGTGGCGAGGTTTGAGGACCGGAGATTCCGGCCCCTGTTGATCGTCGAAAATAGTGCAACTGAAATAATGGAAATTGAATGGGGCAGTCTGAGCTGCCCCATTTTGATGAGGTTTAGCGATGAAAAGAGTGTTTTGCGTGCTGTTGCCAGCCATTCTCGGCGTGATTCTCGCGACAGGGACGGGCAAGGCGGTGGGAGCGGGTGGCGGCACGCTGCCGGCGCGGCCGAATATAATTCTGATTTTGACCGATGATCAGGGATATGGCGATGTCGGGCGTCACGGCAATCCGATTTTGCGGACACCGAATCTTGACCGGATGCACGACGAGTCGGTGCGATTCACCGATTTTCACGTCAGTCCGACCTGTGCGCCGACGAGATCGGCGATCCTCTCGGGCCGGCACGATTTCAGGAACGGGGTAACGCACACGATCTATGAGCGAGAGCGAATGTCGCTGCGGACGGTAACACTGGCGCAGGTTTTACGATCGGCCGGCTACCGGACAGGGATCTTTGGCAAGTGGCATCTTGGTGATGAGCCTGAGTATCGCCCGAACCAGCGTGGTTTCGATGAGACCTTCATTCATGGGTGCGGCGGGATCGGTCAGAGTTATCCTGGATCGTGCGGTGATGCGCCGGGCAACTCATATTTCGACCCGGTGATCCTGCATAACGGAGTCTTTGAAGCGACAAAGGGGTACTGCACAGATCTCTTCTTTGGCAGGGCGATGGAGTGGATTCGAGCGGAGAGGAGCGGCGGCAGTCGACCGTTTCTGGCGATGATCACGCCGAATGCGCCGCATACTCCATTGCAGGTACCGGAAGAGTATGAGCGACTCTATGCTGGTAAGGTGCCGCCCAACACGGCGAAGTACTTCGGGATGGTGCACAACATCGACCTCAATCTTGGACGGCTGCTGAAAATGCTGGGGGATGAGGGGCTCGAGCGGGAGACGCTCGTAATCTTTATGAATGACAATGGCGGGACGGGCGGCGTCGAGGTCTGGAATGCCGGGATGCGTGGGGCCAAGAACACGCCATACCTTGGCGGGACACGGGCGATGAGTTTCTGGCGCTGGCCGGGGCGGCTGGTACCGGGGGCATCAGACGCTTTGACGGCGCACATCGATATTCTGCCGACGCTGGCGGAGCTGGCTGGCACGAAGCTGACGGCAGAGGTCCGGGCACAGGTTGAGGGGCGAAGTCTGGTTCCGTTGCTGAAGAGTCCCGGTGCGCGGTGGGCGGATCGAGTCTTCATTCGTCATATCGGGCGGTGGCCGATGGGGGCCGACCCGCGTAACTTCAAGTACACGCAGGTTGGGGTGCGGAATAAGCGCTGGCATCTGGTCAATGACAGTCGTGAGAACCGGCGTAACTGGGAGTTGTACGACCTGACGGTCGATCCGGGTGAAAAGGTGAACGTAATTGAAAAGCACCCGCGGGTGGCGCAAATGCTCGAGGCGGAATATGACAAATGGTGGGAAGAGGTCCAGCCAATGCTGGTCAACGAGAAGGCTGCTCCACCAGCGGTCAATCCATACCATACCGAGTATTGGCAGCAGTTCCGCGGACCAGGGCCGAACAATGTTCCGCCGGGGAGCAGCAAACCGAGGCCATAGATTTGGCCAATCGATCTTCTCAGAGGGGCGACGGAGCCGAGAGATTATTCTTGAAAGTCAAAATGAGGTGAAGATGGTAGAATCGTAGCCGACCCATTTGAAGGGCCTCTCGATAGCCGGTTGTTTGTCACACGGGGGCTCGCGCATTGCGGGCCTGGTGTGGTTCGTATAAATCCGGCCATCCCGTCAGCAGTCGGTCAGATTTTCAATGAGTACCATCCAGATCACTCCATCCCCCTCAGTATCGGTCATCATGCCCTGTTATAACCAGAGCTCGATCATTGGCCGTGCGATCGAAAGCATCATCAGTCAGTCATACCAGAATCTACACCTGATCGTTCTGGACGATTGTTCGGAAGACGACTCGGTCGAGGTCATCGATTCCTGGCGGCAGCGGTATCCTGAAAAGATTACGCGCTATTTGCAGCCACAAAATGTTGGTCATGCCCGGAATATGAATACCGGCTACCGTCTTTGCGAGGGTGATCTGATCACTTTCTGTGACGGTGATGACTGGTACTATCCGGATAAGATCCGTAACGAAGTGGCGAGGCTGCGCGATTCGAGCGGTTATCAGGTCTGTTATTCGAATTTCGATTTCTATGATGTCGATGGGCAACTGATCGATCATTGGGTGGACAAGTCGACCAGCCTGCCGGAAGGTGATCTGTTCATCCCATTGCTGACCCTTGACTATCCACAGAATCTGCACTTCCACTACGAGATGATGCCGCGGAGCGCGCTGGATGAGGTCGGATACTACGACGAATCGATCCGGGGCTGGCTGGATTGGGATTATCGATTACGGCTCGCGAGAGTTTATAAGTTTGGTTATGTGCCAGCGGCGGGCAGCGCCTACACGCTGCAACCGGCCGGATTGACAAGGTCGCTGGCGGATCAGACGTTGCTGAACTACTGGCGAATGGTGGTCGAAAAACATCTCGATCGGGTCGATGGTTATGACGAAGATTGCCGGAGGATGGTCGCTGAAAGACTTGATCATCAGGATTGGATTCTGCGCCAGGTGATGGCCCTCACCGGAATGGAAGAGTCGAAACTGGTCAGAATGCCGCGGCTGATCAGCTTTCTGGCGCGCCATCCTCAGTATCTATACGAGTATCCATTCCTGATCGATAATCTCTTTGGATCGGTGGTACAACGAAACATAATCAGATTGAAAAATTCCATTCGGTGAGCTGGCAACGATTGGGCAACAATGCGGGATGCGGACGCGGGCCTGTTGCCTGACGGGTGGAGTTATCCCGCGACCGGGGAATGGTAATAGTGATGAATAGGATTCTGGTATCTTTTTTCTTTGTGACAATTCTGGTGATGACAGCCTTCGGGCAGGGCCGTCAGCCGAACATCGTGCTGGTGGTGATTGACGATTATGGCTGGGCGGATACAGGATGTTATGGAAGCACGTATCACCAGACTCCGAACATCGACCGGCTGGCGTCGCGCGGGATGCGGTTTACTGACGGCTATGCGACGGCCCCAGTCTGTTCGCCGACGCGGGCATCGCTTATGACGGGGAAGTATCCGGCACGCCTCAATCTGACCGACTGGCTGCCGGGACGGCAGGATCTGCCGGCGCAGCGGCTGGCGCGTCCGAATATCCGACAGGAGTTGCCACTGGAGGAGACGACGCTCGCCGAGGTTCTGAAGCGGGCAGGCTATGTGACTGCACACATCGGAAAATGGCATCTTGGGGGGGCCGGTTTCGAGCCGGAGAGGCAGGGGTTCGATCTCAATATTGCCGGAGACCATACCGGAACGCCACTCAGCTATTTTGCACCTTTTCGGCGGGAAGGTCCGGATGGGCTGAGGTTTATGCCAGGGCTCGAGACTGCGGGGCAGAACGAGTATCTGCCTGACCGCCTGACGACAGAGGCAGAGCGATTCATGGAGTCGAATCGCAATCGGCCATTTTTTCTCTATCTTCCGCACTATTCCGTCCACATTCCGATGAAGGCGAAGCCGGAGCTGATCGCAAAGTATCGGGCATTATCACGACCGGAGCGGGGGCAGAATAATCCCGTCTATGCGGCGATGGTCGAGAGCATGGATGAGAGCATCGGCCGTCTGACGCGAAAGCTGGATCAGCTTGGAATTGGCGGGGAGACGGTCTTCATCTTTACCTCGGACAATGGTGGACTCGCAGTCAGGGAGGGGCCGGATACTCCTCCGACAGATAATTCGCCACTGCGCGCCGGCAAGGGATATCTGTATGAAGGTGGGATTCGGGTGCCGTTGATTGTCACCTGGCCGGAAAGGGTCAGGGCCGGGACGATAATGGGAAGCCCGGTCAATAGTGCCGATATCTTCGCGACAGTGGTCGATATTGCCGGGAGGGGGGACGTCGCCAATTCCCCCGGCGTCGATGGCCGGAGCTTTCTGCCACTATTGGCCAGGCCAGAAGTGGCTGGGCCAGAAGTGGCCAGGCGTAGACGTCCTAAGCGGCGGGCGATCTTCTGGCACTATCCGCATTACAGCAACCAGAGCATCAATGGCGGCCATCCGAATCAGCCCGGTGGTGCGATCAGAGATGGAGACTACAAGCTGATCGAGTTCTTTCAGGATAATCACGTTGAGCTTTACGATCTGAAGCGCGATCCTGGCGAAACAAAAGAGCTCTCGCAAACGAGTGAGAAGATGGCCCGGCTGGCGAATCGTCTGCGGCGGAAGCTGGTTGCCTGGCGACAATCGGTCGGGGCACGAATGATGACTCCAAACCCACTCTATCGATCGGATGATCGCGGCAATAAATAAGAGCGCACGGTGCGGGGCGATTTGGACGAAGTCTGGAGCGCCGGGTAGCCGCAGCTTCAGGTGATCGACGATTGCGCACCAGCACAAAGACTCCGCAGCCGTGTGGGGCCGACGGGCTCTTCGGTCAGCCAGGGGACGATGACGACGCGAGACGCGTATCTGCTCCGAACCTCGTGAATTTGAATCATCTCGGCGGCGGCGCGTTCGAGAAGCAGTGGATCGCGGGTGTGGGTCGCGGCAATGCTGTTATTGATGACCCAGGCGTAAGGCTCGATTCCGGCGCGGCGGAGGTCGTTCTGAAGTTGTGAGGCCTCGAGTACCGGTGTAGTCTCGGGGAGGGTGACGATCAGGACGCGTGTGAACGCCGGATCCTTCAGCCGCATCATTGGTGTGACGAGGTGGTCGCGCATAGTTCCGCTGTTGCGTGTAACTTCGCGGTGATAGGCGCCTGTCGCGTCGAGGAGCAGCAGCGTGTGCCCGGTTGGCGCGGTGTCCATGACGACGATCTCTCTCTTTGCGCCGGAGACGATCCGCGAAAATGCGTGGAAGACGGCGACCTCTTCGGTGCAGGGAGAGCGCAGGTCTTCTTCGAGAAGCGCGAGGCCAGCTGCGTCCAGATCCTTCGCACTCGCCGCGAGCACGCCATCGCGATAGGCCTTGGTTTCGGCCTGCGGATCAATGCGATCAACCGTGAGATTGGGAAGTGGCTTCCCCGCATCTCCCGCCCCCTCGCCTCCCACCCCGGCCCCGCCGCACGCCCCAGGGCCTCCGAGGGCGGCGGCAGGCGCCCCCCGGCGCCCCCTGTGGG
>JBEIMN010000250.1:0-5278 GCA_040378705.1 Acidobacteriota bacterium | reverse complement strand
TTTGCGCCTTGGCGTGAGACCCCTCTCCATCTTCTCTTCCCCCGCATTTTATGGCGTAGCCGGTTGCAGTGTCGCCCTTAAGCCGACCACTTCACCAATGACAAAGAGTGCTGGAGATTTGATCTCCGCGGCGCGCGCGAGCTTGACGATCGAGTCGAGAGTGCCGACGACGACGCGCTGCGCGGGTGTAGTTCCGGATTCGATGCCGGCCGCGGGTCTGGCGGGATCGAGCCCAGCCCGGAGCAGTTCATCGACGATCTGTTCAAGGTAGGTAACTCCCATCAGAAGAACGAGTGTTCCGGCGTGCGCGGCGGCGACAACGGCGGGGTAGTCGACAGAGCTCTCGGGTTTGTGCGGATTTTCGTGTCCGGTAATGACGGTGAAGGTACTGGCGAGATCACGGTGAGTAACAGGAATTCCGGCGTAAGCAGGGACGGCGATGGTGCTGGAGACACCCGGTACGACCTCGAAGGGAACGCCGGCGGCGAGACAGTACGAGGCCTCCTCGCCCCCGCGTCCGAAGACGAAGGGATCACCGCCTTTGAGCCGCACAACCATCTTCCCTTCGCGCGCTTTTTCGACCAGCAGGGCGTTGATCCTCGGCTGCGGGATGCGGTGGTCGTGCTGGGCCTTGCCAGCGTCGAGCACTTCGGCATCAGGTCGTGCTTCGCTCAGCAGTTCGTGTGGGATGAGCCGGTCGTGAATGACGACATCAGCACGGCGAAGCAGCGACAACCCTTTGACAGTGATCAGTCCCGGGTCTCCGGGCCCGGCGCCCACCAGATAGACAGTACCGACGGTCATTGTATTTTACCTCTTATGTGGCGGGGTGGCGGGGCTGCAAAGGGGCAACGCGGCGCTCAGCCAATGATTACAGGGTTCAGGACAGGCCAACCTGCCCAAGTGGTCCAATTTATGAGACGCGCCAGCGTTGTGCCAGAGAGGCTCACCGACGCAGTGGGCGCAGACCTGTCCGACCAGGCTGGACTGATCTTCGTCGGAGAGGGTCGCGAGGGGACGGAACATTCCGACCTGACGTCGTGCGGTCGCCGGCAGTGAATTGACGTCGAGTCTCCCGTTTCGGGCTGCCGCCCATTCGGCGACCGCTCCGGGATAGATCGTTTCGACGATGGCGTGGAGCCGCTCCGGTCGCCCGGCTTCGATGCGCCAGCCACGCGGGAGATCGTCGGCGGTCGCCAGCGATCGGAAAGGCTTTTCGCGGACACTCTGACGCAGGGCTGCCAAGTGGGTAATCCGGGTGATCAATTCGCTTCCGTCGTCATCACCCCACGGGCGAACCTCATCCGTGCTGAGGCGAAGTCCGCCGAAGCGCAACACTCCGGCCGCTGCGACTGCGGCAAGCAGCTCTCCACGTCCGGCGGAGGGGAATCCATCCCCGTCATCGCCAGCGCCGTCGCCATCAGATAAATTGAGTGGCGCGCCGGCCTCTTTCGCGAGGGTCAGAATCACATCGCGTAGATCGTCATCAATGCCGACCGGAGCGGTGTAAAAGACGCGGCGTCCCTGCACGAGGCCCGTTGTCGCTCCAGGTTCGAGACCGAGCGCGAGTGGCACGTCGATGGTGGTATGGGATCCCGCCGCCAGAAAGTAGGGCACGGCGATGAGGTTGGGCAGTTTTCGGGCATCCGACAACGCGTAGATCTCAGCGATGCGGGGTGTATCTTCAAGGTAGACGGCACGGGCATTGATGCCCTCTGCGCGCAGTCGCGCCGCCTGAGTTTCCGTCGCCTTGCGGCTCTCCGGATTACGAACGGTGCTGTGACCGATTATTGCGACGGCGGTCTGATCCGCTGGCAGCCCGAAATCGCGCTGTGCGGAGAGGACACGCGCCCGCACTACCTGGGCGAGGTATGGATGCTCGTGGAGCGGTGGCGTATAACGAATGATTCGATTGCCGCGAACAGTCAGCGGCCCCGTCAATCCCATCTCGGCGGGGATGACGCTCTGCGTGAAGAATCCGTGCGCCGTGAATAGCGGAATGATCGTCACGTCCCGTGCTGTCAGGCTGTTGAGCACGGTCGCAAAGGAGGGCTTCTCTTTCCAGAAGGCGGCCGTGATCTCGTCGGCGACGCGACGCGCCCGCAGGTGGTCGACGTGCCGCCAGACCAGTCCGCCATTATTTGGGCTGATGTGTGATCCGTGCCCGGCCAGTATCAATGCACTTCTCATGAATATTCCGATTTATCGCAGGCGCAGACACGCCCGTACTTTTGAGCCAATCGACTTTTCGCAGGGCCAGCAGTCATTAACGTAGCACCCGGTACATATTTTAATTCGGCAGTATACTCTCGTTTACGCCTCAAGTCGCGGACTATTGCGCGTCGTACACCCTCTACAATTTTTGATTTGCGCGTTGAGTTTATCGATAAGTTTGCTATTCTGTTCTGCGTTTGCATGCAAAACCCGGCTGGGCCAAAATCGAACGTCGGTCGACGGGTCGCGGCCTTCACCAGTCGTTGATCAGCCCCACGATAACGGGGCTCTTATCAGATTCATCGGGTCTTACTATTTTTCATTATTTATAGCGGGATATATGGGAAAACAGAGCGCGGAACAGGTCAAGGCGGAGAGTCGCGGATTGCGCGGGACGATTGGCGAGGAGCTCGCCAAGGCTGATCCATTTTTCAGCGATGCCTCCGACAAGCTTCTCAAATTTCACGGCATCTACCAGCAGGAGGATCGGGACGCACGCAAGCTCGACCGGACGGTGGATCATCACCAGTTCATGCTGCGGACACGCCTGCCCGGCGGACAATTGACGGCGCAGCAGTACCTGCTTCTCGACGAGATCGCCGATCGCTACGCCAATGGGACGCTGCGGATCACGACCCGTCAGACGATCCAGTTTCACGGCGTGATCAAGGGATCACTGCGCGAGACGGTGCGTGGAATCAATAATGCATTGATCACAACGCTTGGCGCCTGTGGCGACATCGTCCGTAACGTCATGGCCTGCCCGACCCCGGGCGCCGATCCGCGGCGGCAGACGATGGAAGAGTACGCACTGACGCTGACACAGGCCTTCTTTCCGCGCACCAACGCCTACCATCAGATCTGGATCGACGATGAGGCGATCGTCGACGATCGCGAGATCGACGACCCGCTCTATAAGCAGACCTACCTGCCGCGCAAATTCAAGATCGCGATTGCAGACGCCGGTGACAACTGCGTCGATATCTACACCAACGATGTCGGACTGGTCGCGCTCTTCGACGACAATCAGAAGCTGCTCGGCTTCAATCTGCTGGCAGGTGGCGGAATGGGCATGTCGCACAACAACAGTGCAACCTATGCGCGCCTTGCCGATGAGATCGCCTTTGTCACACCAGAGCAGGCGATCGAGGCGGTAACAGCAGTCGTCACAATTCACCGTGATTTCGGTGATCGGGAAAACCGCAAGCACGCCCGTCTCAAATATATCCTGCAGGATCGTGGAGTCGAGTGGTTTCGGGAGGAGTTGGCGAACCGTGTCAGCTTCCCGCTCGTGCCGGTAAGGCCGATGCCATCCTTTGCGGTCCACGACCATCTCGGGTGGCATGAACAGGGCGACGGTCGCTGGTATGTCGGGCTGCACGTCGAAAACGGCCGGATCGCGGATCGCAGGGAGCTGCGGCTGCGCTCGGGGTTACGTACGCTGATCGAGAAGTTTGAGCTGTCGACGCGCCTGACCGCGCAACAGAACATCCTGCTGACCGGAATCGGGGCCGAGGACCGGCCGGCGGTCGTGGCATTGCTCGCAGAGTATGGCATTCGCCCCGTCGAAGAGATCACGAAGGCACGACGAAATGCCATGGCCTGCGTTGCCCTTCCAACCTGCGGATTATCATTGGCGGAGGCGGAAAGAGTCTTCCCCGCAGTAATCGATCAACTGGAAACGACGCTCGATGAGCTCGGCATCGGTTCGAGCGATATCACCGCGCGGATGACCGGCTGCCCGAACGGATGCGCGCGCCCATACGTGGCCGAGGTCGCATTTGTTGGACGCTCACTCGATAAGTACACGGTATTTCTCGGCGTCAATCCGGCGGGAACGCGACTGGCGCGACCATTCCTCGACCTGGTGCCACTCGATCAGCTTGTCAGGGTCCTTAAACCAGTGCTGGCCGATTATCGGGATCAGCGCGAGCAGGGCGAATCATTTGGCGACTTCGTCGAGCGTGTCGACCTCGATTACCTGCGCGGGCTGGTCCCAAATGATTGGAAACCGGCCGTGAAGGCCAATTAGATTACAGCCGGCCAGCAACCTGATCGCCAAATTCGGTAATGACGGTAACCCCGTGTGACCCAAAGCTGTCCATGTTGATCAGCGCATCGATCGACTCGGCAAGGGTGATCCGGCGCTGAATCAACCGTTCGGGGTGGAGTGTTCCGGCGGCAATCTGACCGAGGACGGCGTGATAGCGATGCGCCTGCATTCCGTGACTGCCCATAATCTCCAGCTCATAGGCGATTACCCTGCCCATTGGTATCGGGGGAGCGGAGTGCTCCCCCGCCATCAATCCGACCTGGACGTGGCGTCCGCGACGGCGCAACGACAGGATGGCATCGACACAGGTCCGGACATTGCCCAGAGCATCGATCGAGAGATTGGCCCCGCCCGCGGTCGCCTCGATCACCGCCCCGGGAAGATCCGGCTGGCGTGTCGCATCGATCGCCACCTCGGCTCCGAGCTCCCGCGCGAGAGCCAGATTTGCAGCGGAGATATCGACCGCCACGACACGCGCCCCGGCCGCGCTGGCAATCATCACCGCGGAGAGCCCGACACCTCCGCAACCATAGACTACGACCCACTCTCCAGCCGAAACCCTTCCCTGATCGACAACGGCCCGAAATGAGGTGGTGAATCGACAACCGAGGCTGGCCGCGACGTCGAAGCTGAGCGAATCAGGCAGACGGACCAGATTCAGATCGGCACGGTGGAGAGCCACATACTGCGCAAAAGAGCCCCAGTGTGTAAAGCCTGGCTGATATTGGGACTGGCAGACCTGCTGGTCGCCGCGATGGCAATCGACACAATCACCGCACCCGCAGACAAAGGGAACCGTCACCCGATCCCCGAGCTGCCAGTGCCGAACCTGGGCACCTTTCGCGACAATGATGCCGGCCAATTCGTGCCCCGGTACGTGCGGAACCCTGATGTCGGGATCGTGCCCAACCCAGCCGTGCCAGTCGCTGCGACAGACACCCGTCGCCATAACTCTCAGCACCACTCCATCCGGAGCCGGTGTGGGGTCAGGCAGCTCGCAAAGCACCGGCC
>JBEIMN010000249.1:0-5281 GCA_040378705.1 Acidobacteriota bacterium | reverse complement strand
TCAGGCCAAGCCTATTGAGACCTATTGAGGCCTATTGAGACCGTTGAGGCCTATTGAGACCTTTTAAGACTCTTAAGAATTAACCCAATATATCTTCCGTGGAATTTCAGTTCAAGCTGGCCGGGCAAAGTCTGTAAGGTTAAGTCGGCGGATCGTCGCCAATTGCGCGCTCCGTGCTGAACGGCGACGGCAATGCAAGCTGCCCCGAACCTTGTTGCCATAACATCTTCTGGTAACAAGATTCGGGGCAGGAATAACGGGAGAGTTGGTCCGAACAGGCCGGACAAAGTTACGGCACTATCACGATCGGGCCGGTCCCGTTGATCGGCGCCTGTTCGTTGCGATTAACCATCACAATGATCGCCGCCGTGACGACCGCCGCGATCACCCCAAATACCGGGATGGCCGTCTTCTTTGTCCAGAAACGGCTCTGATCAACCGCCACCGTCTGATCCTGCTCAACCGGGATTCCGCCAACGGCGGCCGTCAACAGCACCGTCCCTGACCCCTTCCCCGCCCGGAATGGAATGGTCGCGATACCCTCGCGATCGGTAACAACGGCCATGTTGCGCGTTGAGATCTGACCACTGCCAAGGCTCCCATCGGCGAGATCCGTCTTCCTGTCGATTCCAAAGGAGACCAGCGCCCCCCTTACCGGCAGGTTGTCACGATCCACCACCTGAAACTTTAGGTCATTGATCGTGTACGGCCGGAGCGCCCCACGCCGACCTGAGTCGACCGGGACAATCCGATATCGCGGAGAATCGGCCGCCGTCCGCTCCGTCCCACCGCTCACTGGTCCACTGGTATCAGCCACGACATTTCCTCCCGGATCTGACCGGAGCCCCCAGTCCCCCATACGCTGCACACGTCCTCGCGTCACGGTCGCCACGACCTCCGGCAGATCAGCTTCCAGGCTAAATATCGACCCCTTGCCGGCGATAATATTCCGGTTATTGACCCGGACCACGGCCGATGCCCGTTCACTCAGACTGAACTCGGCCCGGCCTCCAAGAAGTGCCGCCTTGAGAATCGTGCGGTCCTCGTGACCAGTGACCAACTCGACCTTCATCATCGATCCCGGGGCAAGGACGACCATCCCCACCCCATCGAGACTGACACGCACCTCACAACCTCCGGAACTGACCGTCTCGCCTTCACTGTAGGGATGGCTTCCCTTCAGCACACGCTGATCGATCGTCATCTCCCCTGTACTCTCAACCATTCCGATTCCAGCCCCGGTACGGCTCACGTCGTCACCGCCAGCAGCCATCACCACTCCCAATTGGCTCCACGGTCCGGTCCCGAACAACAATGACAAGGTCAGTATAATGCCAGAAATTGTAACGCTCATTTTCTGCTTGGTCATATAACTCTTCCTTCCCGGTTCAATCGCTGAACCGCTAACCGACTACTTGATATTAATCCTGACCGTATTCGATCGGCGGCCATCAACCGTAACCTCAAGATCGACCTCGCCACGCCCGGCAAGACTGCGCGGTACGAGCAGGTTGATCTGGTCAACCCCGACATACTGAGGCTGCGGACCGGCATAGAGTACCGGCAGATCGACCCCGGCGATTTTGGCGCTGACCCGGCTCAGATCGCTGCGATTCCTGACGCCGGTTCCGAAGAGGACCAGATAGACACGCTCACCCACGCTTCCAAGATCGATCGGACGTGCCATAAAGCTGTAGATGTTAGTGTCAAATTCGGCCACCGGACTGTAGAGTTGCCGTCCGTCCGCACGGACAGTCAGCACCTGCGCTGCCGCCAATCCCTGACCACTCGAATTGACCGTGAAGATTCCTGGTGAGGTCGGGGCGATCTCGACTGGTCCAACCGCAACTACACGTTCGTCGCGGATCACCGTCACCACCGCCTGCCCCGTAGTCGTCCCCTCCGGTATCTGGTAATTGATCTGTCCCGGAGCGACAAAGTAGAGCGGGGCTGATCTCTCCACATTGGCGCTGTCCCGAACAATTATCCGGGTTCCGGATATGATGGATGGCAATTGTGCGTCGGTTGCCGTCTGAACCGTCGCCGCCAGCCCCTGACCAAAGGCTGAGCTGATCGATCCTCGCGCCACGCCCGCCTCTGCAAACGAGGCCGCCGACACGTTGACTACCCGGCCCGGCACCTCGCCGATGACTCCCGAGGTCACGGCATCGTTCCCTTCCCGGTCATAGACGATCACCCGAACGGAGTTGATGTCACTAATCCCCTCCCTGACCGTAAATCGATAGACGAGCGTAAAACTCTGCCCCGGCAGCATGCCGCTCGCCTGCATTGCCTGTGCGATCGGGACATTGACCGACTGCCCGACCGCCTTCCCCGAGCGGTCATAGAATTGATACGAGGCCTGGTAAGCATCAAGATTCGGATCGAAGAGCGTAAACTCCGCTTCAATCAGATCTCCCGTCCGCGCCAGCGCGACCAGCGGACTGAGGCGCGTCGCAAACGGATTGATCAGCATCGCTTTCGTCTCGATCTGCCCACGCAGCTCAAGCGAGTCGAGCGGCCCATTGCCGTCATCAAATGAGATCCGGGAGCTGATCGCCGGCGACATCAGATGGCCGGCCGCAAGATTGTCTGTCCGCCCCGCCGGCGCCGGGACCAATGGTCGGAATGAGATGCGGAAATAGAGTCGCTGCCCACCGGCGATCCTGACGACCGACCGGCCATCGATGAACTGCAATTGGGTCAGTATCCCGCTCGAGCCGGCAACCACGACCGGAAAGAACGGACTGTCATCGGTATTGACGATCTTCGCCGCTTCGGAACTCCCGGGCAGTCGCGATATCCGCAATGTCACGCTGACCTGCTCACCGGTTATATTCTCAATATAGAAATATTCGTTCGTCAGATTGACACTCGGCTCGCGCCCGATCGGCATCCGACCAAAATCGAAGGTTCTGAATCCGCTATAGGTAACGACAACGAAGGCGCGGTCTCCAACTGGCGTTTTTGCCGTGACCTCGTTCGAGTACGCAGACTCCCCAATGTCGTTGAAGGCCGTGACCCGGTAATAGTAGGTCGTGTCACGACTCAGACCGCTGTCCGAAAAACTGGTCACTCCATTGGCGGTCGTCGAGACCGCCTGCCAGGTCTGTGCCGGATCGGTTCGACGGAAGATCCGAAAGCCTGTCTCGTTGGTGGAATTTCGCGTCCAGTTGAGCGTGATCTGCGTCGGAGAGTCGGCCACAGCACGCAGGACGGACGGCACCGCCGGAAGAATGTTCGGAAGCGCGATACTCACCTGGTTCGAGGGAGAAGAGTCACCATTCAAATCGAAAGCGACCACCGAGTAGAGATAGGTCCGGCCCGGAACCACGTCATTGTCGATGTAGTTATTGCTGTTGCTGCTCAGCGTCGCAATCACCGTCCAGCTGTCCACCTCGACAGTCCGACGCCTGACGCGAAAGCCACTCTCGGTCGCAGAGTTGTCGCTCCAGCTCAACTCGAGCTGCGCGGGCCCTCTGAGAACGGCAACCAGATTGCCGGGTGGTGGCAGGGGTGGTATCGCCGGCGCGATCAGCCGCAAAGCCGCGTCGACCTGGATGCGCGGCTTCGTGATGCTGACGCGATAATCGGTTACCGGAACGCCGCTGGTCGCAAGGGCATTGTAGATCTCTGTCACCGTCGCATTCGGATTTTTCTGCCGCATGAGAGCCCAGGCGCCCGCGACGTGCGGGGTCGCCATCGAGGTCCCCCCCTTGCCGCCATACTGCCCTCCCGGCAGCGACGAGTTGATCATCCCGCCCGGCGCCAGCAGGTGCAGAAATGGTGCAGTATTGGAAAATTCGGAGACGCGGTCGGTCGCCGTATCTGTCGATCCAACGCTGATCGCCGACGAGATGCAGCCGGGAGCGCCTATGCCATCGATGTACCCATCGTTCCCCGACGCAATCACCGTCGCAATTCCGGCGCTGCGCAGCAAATCTATCGCCAACTTCCCTAAATTGTTGTCATCATCACAATTGGTAGTATATTTACCGCCCCCCAGACTTCCATTTATCGCTGCAATGGCATAGGTGTCTTTCAATTCGTAGATTCGCTCGAGGGCCAGCAACAGGTCGGTTGAAAATGTCCTGATACAGGTTGCAACACCAGGTCGGCAGCTATCCGGGTTCGCAATGCGTGAAAAGACCTGGATCGAGATGATGTTGGCGTCACGGGCAACCCCTGAAAAACTGGCCCCCTTTCCGGCGGCGATGCCCGCGACGTGAGTGCCGTGCGAGCAACCGTCCAGACTGGAGCTGCATTGCACCCCCGAACCGGGCTGGATCGATGATGACACCCCGCCCGGGCAGAGCGAGGTTGCGAAATAGGCTGAATTGGTGGTCGAATAACATGCCTCCGAAACCACCTTGTTCGCCAGAAACGGATGGGACTTATCAACACCGCTATCGATGATCGCAATCGTTTGCCCCGTCCCGGTGTACCCGTCGGCCCACGCCTGCACCGCTCCAATCTTTGCTGTGCTCTGATCAAGCGATGGCGACAGCACCTCGTCCTCCTCGATATCGAGCGCGTCCGCCAATCCCTGAATTGAATTCATCCCGGCAACATTAAGTCGCAGGGCAACCAGTGGCAGATAGTCATATGACTTGACACTCGATGGCTCATAACCCGCCAACTGATCGAGTAAACGCTCCCTGACCTGCCTGATCATAAGCCGCTGCGCGTCTGACTGAACTCCTCCCGCCACCTCGACCTCCGTCCGATACGGAAGGCGCAGCCGGATGATCACCGCCATCGTCTGCACGCTCTGCATCTTCTGCGCAAGTTTGGTGAAGTGGTCCTTCGCGGTCTCTGTTCTCTCCATTCGTGCGGCTTCGGACTGCATCGACTTGACGGCCGCGGTAAGTTCAGCCTGGTATTTATCCGCTGCCTGGCCGCTTGCTTTCCGGTTCTGTGCATTGACCGGAGTTTTAAAATACGCCTGTCCACCTGATGGTATGGCAATCACCATCACCGCCAAAATCAACAGCATGATGGAGAGGGTACGGATGCCTGAATCAGACGACCACCAGGCCCTGTTATCGGGCTCAGTCAAATGAGGGTGTCTTTTTAATTTCTTGGTCAGTTTATTGGTCAATTTCATGGCAATGATCCCGGTTTGAATTCAGGTTATTATCAACGAGCCGTTGGTCACTATTGGCTGAGAGCTCGATAATGGCTGACGAGTAGTTGAAGATCGGTGCCGGGGCGACAGCGACCTTGACGGTTTACAGCTATTTTGGGGACAGTTTCTGGTATTGCCGGAGAGAGAACTACC
>JBEIMN010000248.1:0-5288 GCA_040378705.1 Acidobacteriota bacterium | reverse complement strand
CGGCGCGCCCGGAGACGTTTCGGCCACCGGTGCGTGGAACGCGAGGCGTGGTGGCCGGGGGGCATCCGTTGGTTGCCGAGGCTGGACTGCGAATGTTGCACCGCGGTGGGAATGCGGTCGATGCCGGAGTGGCGGCAGTCTTTGCCGCCTCGGTGATCGAGATCTCGCATTTTGGGTTTGGAGGCGAAGTCCCGGTAATCATTCGCATGGCTGGTCAGCCAGTGAAGACGATCAATGGCCAGGGGGCAGCACCGGAGTTGGCGACGCGTGAATTTTATCTTGGCCAGAAACCGCCGCGGATCCCGTCGACCGGGCCGCTTGCGGCGACCGTTCCGGGAGTGCTTGACGCGATGATTGTTGCGCTGCGCGATCACGGAACGATGAAGCTGGCCGACGTCATGCAGCCGGCGATCGAGTTGGCTGACGGATTTCCGATCGATGAGATGCGCGTCAGTTATATCCAGAAGACGCGTCGTGTTTACGAGGTCTGGCCAGATTCGCGGGAGATCTTCCTGCCGAGTGGGCGAGAGCCGCGGGTTGGCGAGATCTTCGTCCAGAAGAATCTGGCTAACAGCCTGCGCGAACTGGTCGCGGTTGAAAAGAAGATGCTGACGCGTCGAGTTGGGCGGGCAGCGGCGCTCGATGCGGTGAGTGACCATTTCTATCGCGGTCCGCTTGGCAAGCGATTTTGTGACGCGATCGAGAAGGCCGGTGGCCTGATGCGCACGGCCGACCTGGCAAAGTTCCACGCCGAGGTGGATGAGCCGACACGGGTCAATTATCGAGGCTACGACATCTACAAGGTCGGTTTCTGGAGCCAGGGGCCGGTCATGCTCGAAACGCTCAACCTGCTTGAAGGGTATGATCTGAAGGCGATGGGCCATAACTCGCCCGACTATGTCCACACGGCGATCGAGGCGATCAAGCTCGCCTTTGCCGATCGTGACCGCTACTACGGCGATCCGCGTGTGGTCAAGGTTCCGGGATTGGCATTGCTTTCAAAGGAGTACGCGGCGGTGCGTCGCGGGCTGATCGATCCGCGACGGGCCTCACTCGATCAGCGGCCCGGAGATCCCGTCAACCGTGGGGCGCTGATTGGACTGACAGGGGAGGCGTCGACCGGACCATCGAGCGTGCCGGCTGATGAGCGCGCGAACGACACAACCTGTGTCAACGTCATCGATGCACGAGGCAACGTATTTTCGGCGACGCCGAGCGGCGCCTGGCTGCCGGCCTTCATCGCCGGCGATACGGGAATTCCCGTTTCGAGCCGGCTCCAGAGCTTTCTGCTCGAGGCCGGTCATGCCAACGAATTGAAGCCGGGTAAGCGCCCGCGGATTACCCTCTCGCCGACGCTGGTGATGAAGGATGGGCAGCCCTTTGCCGCGCTCTCGTCACCTGGTGGGGACAACCAGGATCAGGCTCTCGTTCAGGTTCTCTTCAACATCATCGAATTTGGCATGAATCCGCAGGAGGCGGTCGAGGCGGCCCGTTTCGAGACCCAGCACTTCGTCAGCTCCTTTGACGATCACAAATACAGTCCGGGGTCGTTGACCCTCGAAGAGCGGTTTGGCCAAAACCTGGCTGAGGAGATGCGGAAGCGTGGCCACAAGGTCGAGGTCAGGGAGAACTACAACCCGACCGCCGCTCCAACCATCGTTATCTATGACCCGTTGACGAAGGTCATACAGGCCGGGGCCGATGTCCGGCGTGGGCGCTATGCGATTGGCTGGTAGTATCGACGGTTTATTTGACGTTGCGGATCGTGTTAAAGTCGAAATCGCCAGCGGGCCCTGGAGAGCCAGGTCGGGGGGGCATAATCTGATGGTCTGCCAACCTGAAGATTTTCGACGGTCACGAGTGATTAAAGGGCACTGCCGCCACTTCGATTGATTTAAGATCGCGAGGAGCGTTTGATTACAGGCACGCCAGATCGGCTGCATCATCTGCAGCAGTCCATTGAGAGTGTGATACGGGGGAAGACCGAATCGGTACGGTTGGCGATGGTCACGTTGCTGGCCGGTGGTCATCTGCTCCTCGAGGATGTCCCCGGCGTTGGAAAGACGACGCTGGCGCAGGCGATTGCGCGTTCCATCGACTGCAGCTTTCAGCGGATCCAGTTTACGAGTGACCTGCTCCCGTCCGATATTGTCGGTGTCTCCATTTTTAACCAGCACCAGGGTGAGTTCGAGTTCAGGGCAGGGCCGATCTTCGCCAACATCATTCTTGCGGACGAGATCAACCGGACGACGCCAAAGACGCAGAGCAGCCTTCTCGAGGCGATGTCCGAGGGGCGGGCGACGATCGAGAACCGAACCTATGATTTGCCGCGGCCGTTTATGGTGTTGGCGACGCAGAATCCGGTCGAGCATCACGGCACCTATCCGCTTCCCGAATCGCAGCTCGATCGATTCATGATGCGTATCCGGCTTGGATATCCGGCAGTCGAAGAGGAGAAATCGATTCTGCGTCGCCAGGCGCTCAGCCATCCGATCGATCAGCTAAAACCGGTCCTCCACGCAGACGATCTGATGCGGCTGCAGGAGGAGGTGCGAAACATCAGCGTCAGTGATCTGCTGATCGACTATCTGATGGAGATCGTCGCGAGGACAAGAGATCACGAGATGCTCGACCTTGGCGTCAGTCCGCGTGGTTCGCTGACGCTCTTTCGGGCGGCGCAGGCACGCGCACTGCTTGAGGGGCGGGATTACTGTATCGCGGACGACTTCAAACATTTGGTGATTCCGGTCTTCGCGCATCGTCTGGTGATCAGTCAGCGGTATGTCAGGACTCCGCGTAGTCGCGACGAGGCCGGACAGTTGTTGACTGATATTCTCGCCAACGTCTCCGTTCCGATCTGAGATTCGGGCAATCGCTGACTGTCAGGGATCGTTTCATGCCAACCATTTCCGCGTCAGGTCGATCGCGTTATTCGCTCCAGGTATTGCCGGCTGGGATGCTCTTTTCGATATTGGCGATGCTGGTGACCTTGCTTGCGCTTTCGAGTGGAAACAACCTCCTCTACCTGCTGGTGTCGGTACTGCTGGCGACCGGAATCTTTTCACTCTTCGCCTCGCGCCTCATTCTGAGCCGGATCGACGTCAGGCTTCGCCATCCCAGTGGAGTCAGGACGGGTGAGGAGGCGATTTTCGACCTGACGATCAGGAATCGGCGTGGTTTTTTTCCGGTCATTTCGCAGTCTATCAATTTGGTTGAGAGTCGGCCGGGAAGCCGGAAGAGCCAGTTGTTGACGCTTGGGTATCTGCCGATATTGCCGGGGCGGACCGAGGCGGAGGTGAGCATCGGGCGGAGGTTCAGGCGACGCGGACGCTACCGTTTCAGCGCGCTCCGGCTCGAGACACGGTTTCCGTTTGGGATTCTCGAGCATCGCCGCCGGATGGCGATCGATGGTGAGCTGATAGTCTATCCGGCGCCGCGTCCATTGGCCGATTTTATCGAGCTTCTGCCGCTCGATTATGGCCGTGAGGAGAGCCGGCATAAGGGGAGTGGGAGCGATCTTTACGGGATACGGCAGTCGCTCCGGACCGACCATCACCAGCGTGTTGATTGGAAAGCGACGGCGAGGACGGGACAGCTGATGGTTCGCGAGCACGCCCGTGATGATGATTGGCGGGTGACGATTGTGTTCCGTGTCCAAGGTCCGGATGGCGCCAGGCCGGGTGGCGCCAGTTTGAATGACGAGAAGTATGAGGCGGCGATCGTTCTGGCGGCGAGCCTTGCCGATAATCTCATTGGTGAGGGGGCGGCCGTGCGGTTTATAATTTCAGGCCATCGGGAGGGATCTGTCATCCCGTTTGCCAGCGGGCAGGCGCAGTTGCTGTCGATCCTCGATCTGCTCGCGCGTCTGCCAGTCAGCGAAGAGAATTTGGTCGCGAGTCGATTGCACCGGACTCTTCAGAAATTGCATCGCCATCGTTTGCGTCCCTCCGAGTTGCCGCGTCAGGGTGATATTGACCGTCAGAGTGATATCGAAAAGATACTGAAACCGAACGATGGTCTGGTTATCCTGATCGGGCCCAGCCAGTCAGGCCAGCCGGGCCAGCCGGGCCAGTCAGGCCAGTCCGGCAGGCCAGAATTGAAAATAGTCGATTCGAGTGAAGCAGTCAGTCAGAACAGGGTCCATTTCATTTCGTATGATCGGGTACCGGCTGAATTTGCAGACTCTGGTGTGATCCGAAAGGGGAGCGAGAGATGACCATTGATCGATTCTTCCATCTCTCATCCTATCTTTTGTTGACGATTGCCTTCGTTGCACTCGGTGCGACGCGCCAGATCGAGCCGGTCGTGATGCTGCTCTTTGCCGGAGTGATCGCCGTCTCCTGGCTGATCGATCATCGGAAGATTAGTGGCCAGATCTCGTCGCGGTTGGCAAATAGAGTGATTCTGGCCTATCGGCTGTTCGTGATCTTCGAGTGGCGGATCCTGCAATATTCACCGGCGCGGATGATCATCCATTTTGTGCTCTTCACGACGACGCTCAAGATGTTGCGGCGCAAAACGGCGCGCGACTGGCTCTGGCTGCATGTCGTCTCATTCTGCCAGATGATCATGGTTGCCGGGATGATGATGGGGCCGGAGTTTCTGCTTTTGCTCGCCATCTACCTGCTGATTGCGATCCCGGCGCTGATTGCGCACGAAATCTGGCAATCGAAGCAGTCTTTTGATGACGAGCACCGGGAGGGTGAAACTTCGTCACTGAGGATCAGTTACCGTCGCCGGATCCTGAAGCTGGGATGGCAGGGGTGGCGGCGAGGGATAGAGAGCGGGGTGCGGCCGGGGACGAGGATACTTCCGGGCTATTCCCTGCTGATTCTGCTGGTCATTCTGCCGCTGGCAGTTCCAATATTTCTGATTTTGCCGCGGGTTTCGCAGGGGGCATCACGGCATGGGATCCTGGCGACAGAGACGTTGACCGGATTCTCCGACAATGTACGGTTGGGGGAGGTTGGGCAGATCAAGCTCAACCCTGAGATTGTCATGCGTGTGAGGGTGCGTTTTCCGCGCGGCGTGGGCGCGCGAGTTCTCCGCTGGCGTGGGGTGACGCTTGACCGTTACGATGGTCGAAACTGGGTTCAGTCGGGGACGAGAAGCCGGCTTGTCCGCAAGGCAGAGAATTTCTTTGCGATAACGCGACCGGCATCTGCGCCGGAAGTGGCAGACCAGGAGGTTTTCCTCGAACCGCTCAATATCAGCACCGTCTTTGCCGCGCCGACTCCAATCTTTGTCGTTGGACTTGCCGGGCTGATGCAGGATGAGGGGGATGGGCT
>JBEIMN010000247.1:0-5316 GCA_040378705.1 Acidobacteriota bacterium | reverse complement strand
TCCATCCCGGTCCCAAGGTTGTGGAAGAGTCCATCAGTCAGGAGCGAGGCACGCTCACCAATCGTGTGGCACTGTGCACAATTACCCTTTGCCGGATTGCGAAAGACCTCAAGTCCGCGGATTGCCGCCGCGCTCATCGCCCCCTTCTCCCCGGCGTAATGGTAGCGATCGAAAGGCGAATTCCCACTCAACAGCGTCCGCTCGTATACCGCGATCGCCCGGACGACCCTCGCCATAGTGATCGGTCCCGGCCCAAAGACCGTCTCGAATTGGCGGCGATAACCCGGATCAGCCGCCAGCCGCCCGATGGCAACCTCGTGCGGCAGGTTCATCTCGATCGGATTGGCGATCGGTCCGCCGGCCTGCTCCTCGAGATCAGCCGCCCGGCCATCCCAGAACTGACGCGACCAGTAGACAGCGTTGACCACCCCAGGCGTGTTGCGCTTCCCCGTCTGACCCCCAACCCCCTTCGCCGCGGGCAATCCATCGGTGAACAGACGCTCCGGCTGGTGGCAGCTCGCACAGGAGATCGTCCGGTCACTCGATAGCTCCCGCTCAAAAAAGAGGCGCCGCCCAAGCGCAACGCCCGACGCCGTCAACCGGTTTCCATTCGCTTCAAATGCCGCCGGCGCCGCGGGCAATCCAAGCGGAATAGCCAGACTAATCGACTCACCAATTGGCACGGCCGGTGGCTCCGCGCGATCAATCAAATGGCAGGCCCCAACCGGCAGGACGAACATCAGAATCGTCAATAACAAGACTCGCCGCTTCATCTTCGACACCTCCCGATCAATCTTTGAAATTGGATCATACCACCGATCTTTCCCTCAACAGAAGTCTCTCCGATTTCGGGATGACCCAACAGCAGTCCGGCAAGTCACCCATTCAATCTCCGTTGTTGCCAATTCTGCGGCTCTCCCAATTGCCGCCAGTTGCGGAAATCGAGTCCTCGCCGGGGTAACTCTTTACCCCAAATAAAAAACGGGGACCAACGGGTTGTTATCGCCCCATCAGTCCCCGTCACGTTCCGGACTAGCCGGCTTTTAGAACATCAACTTCAGCGCCATCACGATTCGACGCGAATTCGCCGCACTCGTGTATGACCCGAAGAGGGCGTTGACCTGCGCCCCGGTATTGACATCGAAGCGTGCGCCCGTATCGACACCGGTGAACTGGGTATGATTGAAGGTATTGAACGTCTCAAGACGATACTGGAGACGAACAGCACCCTCCTTCGCGAGATTGAAGGTCTTGAAGAGCGAGATATCCCAGTTATTGGTTCCGGGTCCGCGGATCAGATCCTTGGCCGCATTGCCGATTCCCAGCTCGGCCCGCGTTGGAGCTCGAACCGCCGAGGTATTGAAGAACTTGTTGAAAGTCCGCTCACTCTTCGGCAGGATCGGGTTCCCAATCAGGACGACCCGGCTGTCCACACCGCCACCACTCGCACCAACAATGTCGGTTCCCTGCACCAGGCTGTACCCAATGCCGAGCGGTGACCCACTCAGGAAAGTGGTAATTCCAGACATCTCCCACCCATCGAAAACCTGCTTCGCAAAGGGGTTGTTGCCCATCCTGGTTCCAAGCATCGGGAACTTGTAGATGTAGTTGATCGTCATATTATGGGTCCGGTCAAAGCCGGCTTTACCATAATTACGAACCTTCGGATCGATGAACGGATTGACGTTGTTGCCATTACCATCGACCAGATCCATCGCCTTCGACCAGGTGTAGGCCAGTCCGAAGGAGAAGCTGTTCGAGAAACGACGGGTGATCGAGGTCTGAAGAGCGTGATAGTTCGAGTTTGACGCAAACTCGAGGTAGTTGATGTCGCCATACCCAAGGTAGGGGCGAAGGAAGTTGTCCGGGAGCGGGGTGCGATCACCCGACGCCGGGGCAGCAATCGTCAGATCCGCCGCCGATGCCGCGAAGCGGCCACCATACGGCACCGCGTTGAGGCTCCGCCGCTGAAGCATGTGGCGGGCAAGCGATCCGACATAGGCCACATCGACCACCGTCTTGAAACCGATGTCACGCTGAATGCCGAAGCTGAAGTTATAGACGGTCGGCGGATCATAATCGCGCTGAATACCAAACACACCGATCGGACTGACACTGAGCGGAGTCGAGAGAAGGTCCCTGATCGTCGTGAAGTTGGCAGTCGCCGTAATCATGTTCGGCGGCATCTCAACCATCTGCAGAATCTGATCGTCATTGAAGCGGTCGAAGAAGAATCCGACTCCACCGCGGATCGAGGTCTTGCCATCGCCGAAGACATCGTAGGCAAATCCAATTCGTGGAGCAACCTTAATCGACGGCGTGTTGACGACGCGCTCGTTGACTACGGTCATCCCCTGGAATGGAGTACCTGACCCGGGAGCGAAAGTCCCGATCTTGACCGACGACAACACCTGACCATTGACCGGATTGATGCCAACACGGTTCGCACCGGAACAGGTCGTCAGGTTGTTCAGGCAACCCGGCTGGATCAGCTTCGGCTGCTTCGACTTGTCATACGACGCCGGATCGAAGAAGGCGAAGGTGTCGTTCTCGCCGTATGTCGGCTGGATGTAATAGAAGCGCGCACCAAAATCGAGCGTCAGTCGGCTGGTCGCTTTCCAGTTATCCTGGAGAAACCACTCGATGTTCTTGTACCGGGCATGGCCCGAAAGCTTGGCGTTCGCTTCAGTGTAGGAGTTGACCGATCCAATCAGCGCGTTCGCGAATGGATGACCAGTGTTGAACGGATTGTTGGCATTGTTGTCAAAGCTGAAGGTGCCGTTGAAGGCCGAGGAGCGCGCCGCGTTTCGCGTCGTGTACTCAAGGTAGATGCCCGCCTTCAGATTGTGCTTGCCGGCGATCTTCGAAAGGTTGTCCGAGACGTTCCAGATGTTGTTCGTCCCGAAGAAGGGGAAGCGCTGCTCGATATTGAACTGTGGCGCGTTGGTAACACCACCAAATGTCGCATTTGGAATCAACCGCAAAGGATTGATCTGCGGATAGAACTGCGGCAACGTGTTGAGGCCGAGTTTGTTTCGGTCATTCTTGTCGATTCCCGCCTGGTTGAGCGGGCTGACCGTCTGGAGGGCACGGTTGACGCCGAAGGTCGTCTCATTGGTCAGCGTCGGGCTGAAGGTATGGATCAGGGTGCTGACCACTCCGCGACTCTCGATCTGATAGGCGATCGGGAACTGCGGCCAGACGTTCGAGGCGAGAACGAAGTTGAAGTCGCCCCTGTATGCCTCATAGTTCTGGATGCCTCGTGCATAGAAGGTCGTCTTGTCGCTGATGTTCCAGTCGACACGAAGTATCTCTTCGCGCCGCGGCTGGTCAACCGTGCTCTGAAAGACGCTGTTGAAGGCATAGTTTGTCGTGTTGAAGTTCGGCAACGGGAAGAGGCTCAGCAGCTTCTGACCGTTCGCGTCGATCCGGTTGGTCGGGATCTTATTGACCACGCCGCCATCACTGAAGCAGGCTGTTTGATCAGTCGCACTGCAGGCACCGGTCTTGAGCGGGTCGCGAATCCAGAAACGGTTCGGAACGCCGGCCGAACTGACGCCGGAGAAGCTCTGCGAGAAGTCACCCGCGCGCTCGAGCGCCGTTGGATAGGTCAGTGTTCCCTGTCGCGTCGGATAGTTGCGCGGCAGATACTCCTGCGACCAGAAGAAGAAGAGCTTGTCCTTGTTCTTGTTGAAACTGGTTCCCGGAATGATCACCGGACCACCAATGTTGCCGCCCCAATAATTGAAGCGATAGCGCTGCTTGGCAATCCCGCGCGCGTTGTTGAAGAACTCGTTCGCGTTGAACTGCTCGTGGCGCTTGAAGTAGAAACCACCGCCGTGAAAATCACGCGTGCCATTCTTGATGACGACGTTGATTGTGCCACCGCTGCTGCGGCCGTATTCGGCCTGGTAGTTGGTCAGCAGCACCTTAACCTCTCCGATCGCGTCGAGGCCCGGCGCGAGGTAAGGGCCACCCATCGATCCCGTATCGAGGCTCGAGACACCATCGAGCGTCAGGTTCAGGGTACCGCCGCGGTTGCCATTGATCGTGATACCGCCCAGATTGTTCCAGCCCGGCGCCTCACGGTTCGCCGTGTCGATGACTCCCGGAAGCAGGCGCACCATTCCAAGGTAGTCGCGCCCCTTCAATGAGATGTTCTGCATCTGCTGCTCATCGATCAGTCCGGCGCGCTCCGCGCTCTCCGTCTTGACCAGCGCCGCCTCTGCCGTCACCGTGACGGTCTGACTGACATCGCCAATCTCGAGTTCGACCTTCTTCAATGTCACACGCTCATTGGCGGTGACGACGATGTTGGTATTCTCGAACTTCCGGAAGCCGGTCGCCGTAACCGAGATCGAATAGGTTCCCGGCAGAAGCTGTGGCGCAACGAAAAGCCCGTCAGCGTCGGTCTGAATCTCGATCCGACGCTGGGTCTCCTGGTTGGCGACCTCGACCTTGGCCTTGGCAATCGCGGCTCCAGTCTGGTCACTGACAGATCCCGAGATCTGCCCTGTCAGGCCCTGTCCAAATACCACCGTCGTCAGGCAGAAAATGAATAGCGCTGTCAGGGTAGACCCGATTAATCTCTGCGTAATGGATCGCAGCATTGGGTTTCTCCTCTATCTGATAAAATTATGGTTCGTGACCAGAACTGCACCACGGACCAGTTGGGGTTAAAAGTGGCGAACAGACAGGACGCCCGACGCCAGTAATTATGCCAGTAGGTATTTATCAGGAAGCTTCAGAAAGCTTCAGGCAGTCGGCAACCGGTGAAGCCAGCACACCAGCCAGGAGGCAGATGCGTTTGATTGCCAAAAGTAACAAAGTAACAAAGTAACAAAAGTTAATCGTCAAAAAATCTAAAGCCCGCCACTCCGCCGCTGGGCGGCAATGTGCCGTGCGCAGCGCACGGCAAGCGCGGCGATCGTCAGGGTCGGATTCTTCTCTGGAAATGTCGTGAAGCAACTGCCATCGACAACGAAAAGGTTGCGCACCTCACGGGCCTGATTCCACTCGTTGAGGACAGAGGTCTTCGGGTCGCGCCCCATGCGGATCGTCCCGACCTCGTGGCTCGCGAAGCCGCCAATATTCGGCGCCTGGTGCAGCTTCAGTTCCGCGCCGCAGGCATCGTAGATCTTCTCCGCGCTCGCAACGAGGTCACGGAAGAGCGCACGGTCATTATCTCCAAACTCGAAATTGACGATCGGAATTGGGATACCGTAACCGTCTGTCTTCGCCGGATCGGTCGTGACACGATTGACCGGCCGGTGCTCAACCTTGCCGTACCCACCCATCTGGAACATTGCCGGCTGC
>JBEIMN010000246.1:0-5320 GCA_040378705.1 Acidobacteriota bacterium | reverse complement strand
TACCCATTCGCGCCGTACCAACTTCATGGATGCTGTGGCCCGGAGGGAACATCTTCGTGTTCTCACTCACCAGTTCGATTCCCGCGGCATCAAACATCTCGTGCGCGCACTCGATCGCGTCATTCGTCAGGTTCTGCTCGTTATCCCCATACTCGATATCGATCCGCAGGGACGGGATCCCCCACGCGTCCTTAAGACTGGAATCGATCCGGACATGATTCTCCCGGCGCGCCAGAACCTCGCCAAATGCCCCCATCCGCACAAAGGCCGGCTGCAGTGACCGGACCTCCGACTTGAAGCCGCTTCCAAAACCGGCCGTCGTCTTCGCATGCCCGGGAAAGATGCCAGCGCCGCTCCCACACTGATATCCAAACCGGCGCACATATTTCCGCTGCTTCGATCCCTGGTCAAGATTCCGGAACGGTGGAATGTAGGTTCCCTGCGGGCGACCATCCTCGTTGACGATCTCACGCCCCTTGAAGTCCTTGATCAGCCCGGTAAAACTGACTCCCCAGGTATGATCGTGCAGATAATGACCGAGCACGCCACTCGAATTGGCGAGCCCCTGCGGATTGTTCGCCGAGGTGGAGTTGAGCAGAATCCGCGTCGACTCCAGTGTCGAGGCGCCAAGGATTACCACCTTACCGAGCGCCGTGTAGTCCTTCTTCGAAGTCCGGTCGATGAAGCTCACCCCCTTCGCCTTTCCAGTCCGCCGATCGAGAAGCACCTCACGCACGACCGCGTCCGAACGCACCGTCAGCCGTCCCGTCTCACTCGCCGGCGCCAGCAGACCCGTCGGCGAATTGAACATCGCCCCGACGTCGCATCCACGCCCGCACGTCCCGCAATAATGGCAGGCTGAACGGTACTTGTTCTGCGCCAACTTTCGACTAATCACCCCTGCCCGCGTCGGGATCAACCGCCGTCCCGTCTTCTCTACCCCACGCTGCAATATCTTCTCACCACACAACATTGGCTGCGCCGGCTGAAAGATGCCATCCGGCAACTGTCGCAAGCCTTCGTTCGTCCCCATAATCCCGATCAGCCGATCGACATTGTCATAGTATGGTTTCAGATCGTCATACGTGATCGGCCAGTCGTCACCGTAACCATCGTGACTCGCCGCCTTGAAATCATACTCACTCATCCGCAGCGCAACCCGCCCCCAGACAAGTGTCCGTCCACCAACCGCCCGCGCTCGAACCCAGTCGAAGGGCTTACCCTCCGGCGTCGAATACGGATTCTCATCCAGCCGGACATAGATGTGCGACGTGTACCCATCCGCGAAACCGTACTTGTAATTGTGAGCGTCTTGCGGCGAGATCCGACCGCGATACTTCTCCTCGTAGGGCCAGGCATGCGTCCTGAAATCGCTATAGAGATCAAACTTCGGCCCGGCCTCGAGCACCAGAACGTCCATCCCCGCCCGGGTGAGCATGTAAGCGGCCATTCCACCCGCCGCACCTGAGCCAACGACTACCGCATCGTAAACTTTACCATTCTGCATGGGCGTCTCCCGCAACCAGTATTTCGGATTTTTACTTCATTTGTGACAGGATATGTCAGGGAGTTTATGACACAGGGTAAGCAGTGTTGTCCAGTCACCCGGGTCACCCGGGCCTGCCGGCTTTCATCAGAGCTGATGGGCATAAAAGCCGATCGGCATAAAGCCCGATCGGCTTTTATGCCCGATCGGGCCAACCGCTCTCATGGCAACCTGCCCGCCCAGCGAATCGCCTCGCCAACCAACTGCCTGTACTTCGGATTGAGGAACGCCTGTCGATCGTGGCCAAGTTGCGCATAGATAACACGCGACGCCCGGTGCGGCCCGATCCACGCCACCGCCCCGTCGCTCGTTGGATCGTCAGAACGCAACAGCACCCTGACACGTGGCGAGATCCAGAGATTCTTGTAGGTCTCATCAACGATCCGAAAGCTCCCAAGCCCCGCCGTCACCGGATGATCCGTAACCGCTGTGACCATCTGCGAACGGTCGTGAATATAGCTCGATTGCCGCCCGCCAACCGGCTCAAAGAGATAGCGACCACCGACTACCTCCTCCACCCACCACTCCCAGTCGACATTGGCGCAGATCGCGTGGTGAAGGGCGACGATCCCCTTTCCGCTCTCGACGAAGTCACGCAGGTTGCGCCGGCGTGACTCATCGAGTGTCCGAATCATATCGTACAGAACCAGTACGTCGTACCGCTTTCGTATGTCCCCGGAAAAGGCGGCCGGATGCGGATCAACCGTCACCTTTATTCCCGGATCAGCAAAGAGAGTGTAGAACTCGACATCGTGCTCATGTCCCCCTGTCACCAGCAGCACACGGAGCGGCTGCCGCTGCGCTGCACCTGGAGTCGGCCCCTGCCCGCTCCCGATACCGGACAGCAACAGCCACCCACACACCACCATCACCAGCTTAATTTTCATCGCCCACACCCTCACCGGTTCAATCCTTCAGGCACCGGACACTAACCCCGCTCTTCTTGCCGTGATCAGTCCGCGATACCAGACTGTTGTTCAACCCGATGACGTAACTCCACGCGCCTAAAGCGGAGACTTCACTCGAACTCCAGAAATTTGCCGACTGATTTATCCCATCGAAGCTGCCGGATTCACTTCGAATCCCGCCGGGCAGCGCGGAGAATCCACTCTCGTTTGTCGCACCGGTATTGGGTGCCGTCCAGAAGGTCGTCCCGGTCGCCCGCAACTTACCGCCGGCATTGGCTCCGAGCGACGTGACGAGCGTTCCCCATTCCGTGTCGGTCGGAACGTGCCAACCCGTCGGGCAGAGCCCCTTCGAATTGCTGACTGCCGGCCAGTTGTAGAGGTATCCATAGCTGGTCAGATTGACACTGCTGTGCCCAAAGACAGTGCGCGCCCCCATCTGAAGCGTCCAGGTCTGGCCCGCTCCATTGCCGGCGACACCTCCCGACTGATCGAGCGGGATCGCTGTTCCGTCACGGTATCGCGTCACCTGCAGGTTCTCCGCCATCCAGCACTGGGAACCGATGCTGACAGTGGCGTATTTATTGCCATCGATATCGATCAACGTATTGCCCTGGCAGGCAGAGGTGGTGGCGGATCCGAATGACAACTGCATCACCTTTGCCTGATTGGCGACCCGGCCATCGACCGTTATTCGAAGTTCGACCAGCCCGGCCCCGGCGAGCGAAAGAGGAATCGGCCCGATATTCAACTGGTCAAGCCCGACGAATCCAGGCGCTTCGCCGGCATAGAGCACCGGCACACTCGTCGTTCCAAGCCGGACATCGACGCCACTCAAGCCACTGTTTCGGCGAAATCCCGTCCCGAAGAGCACCAGGTATAGCTGCTCCTTCTCCGTTCCCGGATCGAGCGGCAGCGGCACCCACCGTGACTGGCCCGTATCATAGGCAAGTATCGGCGTCGCCGTCACCTCTGTCCCACGGACGCGCAGACCATAGGCGGCCGGCACGCCATCTCCCGTCGCGTTCTGGGTGAAGATCGCCGGCGCGAGATTCCCGATTTGCAGCTCTCCCAGCGCGACGGCCTGATCCGCAATGTAGACTGTGACAAGCGCCGGCCCGATCGCCGTCGCCGGATGTAATTGGTAGTTGACTTGCTGCGGCGCGACGAAGAAGAGCGGCTGCTCCCGTGAAACGTTCGCGCTGTCGGTGACAACGACTCTCGTTCCGCGTAGTGTCGTTGGCAGCGGTACGCTGCTGCCAACCTCGACTCCCGTCGCGAGGGTCGCCGCGAAAGCGGCAAGGATCGCCCCCGGCGCCTGATCGCCCGCCGCATAACTGGCCGCAGAGACCGATGTCACCCGACCAAGGACTGGCAGGATCATCTCATTCGACACCGCCGCTCCCGGATTGACTACCGTCACCCGGAGCTGACCCGCCGTCGCAATATCGGTTGCCGGAATAGCCGCCGTCACCTGGATCTCGCTAACCAGCGTCGTCGGACGATCGCTGCCATTGATCCTCAACACTGCCCCATTCAGGAAGATCTTCCCCAGCACCGTCAGCGTGAACCCGGCGCCGCCGGCAATCACACGCTCCGGACTGACCGCAACCAGTGCCGGTGGCAGTCCAATCACCGCCAGCGGGAGTGCATTGCTCAATCTTCCCGCCGGCGCGCTCGCCGATGGCGACCGGACTGAAATTTGGCGCGTTCCCGTCGTTGCAACATCTGCCGCCGCAATCGTCGCCGTCAGAACCGTCGCGCTGACAAAAGTCGTCGTCCGCTCGCTCCCGTCAACCTCGACCCGTGCCCCGGCGCTGAAACCTGTCCCGGTCACGGTCAGCGTAAATCCACTACTCCCGGCAAAGACCGTCTCCGGGCTGAGACTGCTGATCGTCGGCCCAGGGTCGGATGGATCGGAAGGAGTCGTCACACTGAATGCCAGCGCATTGGAGACGCCACCACCCGGAGACGGATTGACGACCGTAACCTGCGCCGTTCCCACCACCGCGAGATCCGTCGCCGTAATCTGTGCTGTCAACTGCGTCGGACTGACAAAGCTGGTCGTCCGCGACTCCCCGTTCCACTGCACGATCGCCCCACTCACAAATCCGCTCCCGCTGACCGTCAGCGTCAAACTGGCGCTCCCACGAACTGCCGATCCCGGTGCGAGGCCAGCCAGAATTGGCAGCGGATTGGGTGCCGTCACCGTGAACGTCGCCTCATTCGACACCCCACCACCCGTCGCGCCATTGCTGACCGTGACAATGACACTGCCCGCTGTCGCCAGATCCGCGCCGCTGATGCTTGCCGTCAATTGCGTCGCACTGACAAAGGTCGTCGGCCGCGCTGCCCCGTTCCACCTCACCACCGACCCGGCCACAAAGCCCGCACCATTGACGGTCAGTGTAAATGCCGCCCCATTCTGCGCCGCCGCCGCCGGCGAGAGGCTCAGGATCTGCGGCGCTGAACTGTCTGTCACGAAGATGTAGGCTGCCCCTGAATCCTCTGCGTTGTTGTCCGTTCCGACCCCGTTGACACCCGCCGTCGCACTGTCTTCAGCCTCGGCCCCAACGACTACAATCCCCGCCCCAACCGCGACCGCCACTCCAAACCGGTCATAAAAGCCTGTATTCCCGGCCTTCAGATAGGACTGCTGACTCCACGTCGTGCCACTCCGGACAAAAACATAGGCCGCGCCCGACTCAGGCGCGAAATTGGAGGACTGGTTGCCATCCACCCCGGTCGCCACGCTGTCTTCACTGTCGGCCCCAACCACCACCGTCTCCCCGGAGATCGCGACTGACCAGCCGAAATAGTGACCAGCCCGCGCGTTGCTCGCCTTGAGAAAGGCCTGCTGGCTCCACGT
>JBEIMN010000245.1:0-5321 GCA_040378705.1 Acidobacteriota bacterium | reverse complement strand
GCGCCGCCATCAGAATCATCATGATGTTCGCGCCCGCAGAGAAATTGTCACCCTGGTTTCCAATCACCAGCCCGACAAAATTCTTCTCGACCTCCTTCAGTGCCGTCTGGATCATCCCAATCTGATCCTGCCCAAGGGCGTTCATCTTCGAATGGAACTCGACGCCGGCTACCCCATCACCAAGGTCGATCAGACTTGCCCCGGTATTCTTCCTGATCACACGGCTCTGATCCTTCAACGACTTCAGAATCGTAATCCCCGCCGGCACCGGAACCGGCTGGTAGCTCCCACTCGCGAAATCATAAAAATGGGCAACACCATTCTCTGTCCGGTAGAAGCTTGTCACCCCAACCGCCAGCATCGCCTCAACCTTTGCCGCGACCGGTCGCCCCTCTTCCTTCATCAGTTTGACCGATCTTTCGACTCCAATCGCGTCCCAGACCTCGAACGGTCCGATCTCGCGCCCAAATCCCCACTTCATTGCGTTGTCGATCTCGACCACAGTCGTGGCGATCTCCGGGATTCGGTTGGCCGCATAGTTGAGCTCTTCACACATCGCCCGCCACAGGAACTCGCCGGCACGATCTTTCGCGTAGACCATGGTCCGCAGCCGTGACGGCAGATCCTCCTGCTGCCGCGCCTCATCGACAGAGGCGAAGCGCGGCTTCTGCCGCTCCCGATATTCGAGCGTCTCAAAATCGAGCGTTCTGATCTCGTTCCCGACCTTTTTGAAAAAGCCCTGCTTCGTCTTGCTTCCGAGCAGTCCCTTCGCGAGCATCCGGTCGATCACCTCCGGCAGCCTGAAGCTTTCGCGCTTCTCGTCGTCCGGCACCGCGTCATAAAGGTTCCGCGAGACGTGCGCGAACGTGTCGAGCCCGACGACGTCGAGCGTCCGGAATGACGCGCTCTTGGCACGTCCGATCACCGGCCCGGTGATCGCGTCGATCTCTTCCGGCGTATAGCCACGCGCGATCATCTCCCGCAAGGTGTCGACCATCGCAAAGGTCCCGACGCGGTTGGCAATGAAGTTTGGCGTATCCTTCGCCGTGACGATCCCCTTGCCAAGATACCGATCACAGAAATCTGCGATGAATCTGACCACCTCCGGATCGGTCTCCACGCCGCTGATCATCTCCAGCAGATACATATACCGCGGCGGATTGAAGAAGTGCGTTCCCAGAAATCGCTTCCGAAAGTTCTCTCCACGCCCCTCGACCAGCGATCCGATCGGAATCCCGGAAGTGTTCGAACTGACGATCGCGGTCGGCCCGACATTTGCCTCGACACGCGCAAAGAGCCCCTGCTTGATTGCCAGATTCTCGATCACTGCCTCGATGACCCAGTCGCAATCCTTCAACTTCCCAAGATCGTCCTCGAAATTGCCGATCGTCACCATCCGCGCCACTTCCGCAGTAAAGAAAGCCGCCGGTTTCGACTTCACCGCCGCATCATAGCCCGCCTGAACGATCCGGTTCCGCACCTGCCGCGATTCGAGCGTCAAACCCTTCGCTGCCTCCTCCGGCTTCAATTCGCGCGGGGCCACGTCCAACAGCAGGCAGGGAAATCCGGCATTCGCCAGATGCGCCGCAATCTGCGCCCCCATGACACCCGAACCAAGCACCGCCGTCTTTCTGATCTGCATATCCATCCCCTCCCTCAAATGTCGATCTCTCACCTCAAAAACAGCCCGCTCAATAATTGGTCAGAATCTTATCCGTTGAAAATCCAAGCTCGCCAAGCCTTGTCCGCGTCTGCTCCATCATCTCCAGCGACCCGCAGATCAACGCGAGCGGATTGCTCAGCGTCGGCACCAGATTGTCGAGCAGGCTCTGGACATAGCCGGTCGGCCCGCTCCATTCACCCGCTTCCGGCCGGCTCAGTACCTGCCGCAACTCGACCCCCTGCGCCGCCCATTCCGTTGCCATCTCCGTCTCGTAACAGAAATCTCCAACCCGCCGCGCGCCATACAGCACAACCAGCCGCCCATAATCTTCGCGCTGCCTGAAGACGTGGCGCAACGTCGACCGCAATGGCGCAAGCCCTGTCCCCATCGCCACCATCACCAGATCGTGCCCCGCGTACTCCTCTACCGGGAACCCACGCCCAACCACCTGCCGCAATGTCAGCGGCCCGGACTGCCCCGCCTCCACCATCGCGAAGAGCGCCCGATTGAAACCGTTCGAAACGTTTCGCCTGACAAGGAACTCATACCCCTCATCCTCCGGCGCCGAGGCAAAGGCCAGATACGCGCTCCCGCTACCCTCGATCTCCAATACCGCCACCTGGCCGGCATTGAAGCTCTCCCGCTCCCCGCTCGCCGACTCCATCCGGAAACTCCAGACCTCTGCGCTCTGCTGCTCGGTCACGGCAATGTTCAATGTTAGTGGCAACGTCATCTGTCTTCTGATACCTCTCCTGGAAAATTTATCTTCACTGTCGATCTACGACTCTCTTCTGCTGGCGGGGAGACTACTCTGAACCAGCCTCTTTTTCGGCATAAAGCTGATCGATCCGTTCCCGGAACTTCTCGTTCACAATCCGGCGCCGCACCTTGAGCGTCGGCGTCAGCTCACCACTCTCCACCGTCAACTCCCGGTCGAGCAAAATAATCCCCTTGATCTTTTCATACTGGCTGAAATCGGGCGTCTGCCGCGCCACCTCACCAGCAAAGAAGGAGATGATTCGCCCATCCCTGATCAGCTCCGCCCGGCCAGCCGCTTCCAACCCAAGCTCCGCCAACTCACTCCGCAATGCCTCGAAATTTGGAACGATCAGCGCTGCCGGAAACTTTCGCCCATCCCCGATCACCACCACCTGACTAACGAACCGACTCCCCTTGATCGCACTCTCCATCGGCTGCGGCGCAATATACTTGCCACCACTCGTCTTCAAAAGATCCTTCTTCCGATCCGTGATGTACAGAAATCCGTCACCATCGACACGCCCAATGTCCCCGGTGTGGAACCATATCCGACCATCCTCACCCCTCGTCAGCACCGCCGCCGTATCGTGCTCCCGACCGTAATAACCATTCATCACGTTCGGCCCGGCGCATAAAATCTCACCATCCGCTTCAATCCTGATCTCGACTCCCGGAATCGTCCGCCCCACCGAGCCAATCCGGTTGCATCCCGGATAGTTCGTCGTGATCGTCGGCGAAGTCTCCGTCAATCCATATCCCTGGTAGATGTTTAGCCGCGCTCCAAAGAATGTCGCACACAAATCCGGCGCCAGCGCCGCTCCACCCGAAACCATCGCCCGTACACGCCCGCCCATCGCCGCCCGCCACTTCGAAAGCACCAGCCTGTCCGCAATCCCATGCCTCAATCGCAACATCAGACCCGGTCGCTCACCACGATCCTCTACCCGCGCGAACTCTGCCCCGACACGCATCGACCACCGCGCAACCATCCCCAACATCACTCCACCATCGTCCGCCTTCTGCAACGCCCGCGCATAGATCTTCTCGTACAGCCGCGGCACACTCGTCATAAACCCCGGCCTTACCTCAACCAACTCCGTCCCAACCGTCTCAACCGATGTCGCCAGATATGTCGTCGCTCCCGCATGCAGGTAGACGTAGATTACATTCCGCTCAAAAATATGGGAGAACGGCAGAAAGCTGAAACTGACCTCGTTCTCGTACACCCCACCAAGCCGGCAATTCAAAAGCACATTGCTCGTCAGATTGCCGTGCGTCAGAACTACTCCCTTCGGATCTCCTGTCGTCCCCGAAGTGTAGATTAATGTCGCCACCGTCTCCGGCTTCACCCTCCGGCGCAGACTCTCATAACGCGTCGGCTCCGATTCGTGCACCGCGCGCCCCAGCGCCCGGAACTCGTCCAGACTTAAAATCCGCCACTTCTCCTCACCACCACCAGTTGCCACCCCCAGCGACTCGAAAGAGACGATCGTCCCGATCCGCGGAGACTCCGCCAATTCTTCGCGAATCCGCTCATACTGCGCCAGCGTCGAAATGAAGAGTACCTCGACCCCCGCATCGTTCAGAATGTACGAGACCTGCTTCGCCGCGTGCGTCGGATAGATCGGCACATCGGCCGCTCCAATGCTGACTGTCGCCAGATCGGCATAGAGCCACTCGACACGGTTTTCCGAAAGCAATCCCACCCGGTCACCATCCCCAACCCCAAGCGCGTCAAGCCCCAGCGCCAGCTCCCGCACCACCGCGTCGATCTCACCAGTCGAAACCGCACGCCATTCTCCTCCGACCTTGTAATTCAACTGGTCGCGCTTCCCGCGCTCCATTGACCGCTGAAAAAGCTCGACCAGCGTCGTTACCTCCAACGATCCAACCCCTGATTCACGCATGCTTTTCGCTCACCCCATTCAGAAATAGATCCAATACCGGATCGACCATCGAACTCAGACTGTAGTTCTTTCGACTCAGCACCCAGTTTGTCGCCATCCCGTCCAGCACTCCAAATAGAAACTTTGCGACCACTTTCGGATTGAGCTGCGATCGGAAGAGCCCCTCACCCTGTCCCGCTTCGATCACCTCACGCAATATCAGCAGATATTCGGCCAGGTAACTCGTCGAAAACTTCTCCATAAACTTCGTCGAATGGCGCAACTCAACCTGAAAAACTATCGCCAGATCACGCTCACTCTCGATCAACGCGAAATGGAGCTGCGCGAATCGACGCAATCGCTCACGCGGATCCGCAATCAATGGCAACTCTACCCGCGCCCGCGTCACGAACTGCTCCATCGCCCAATTGAAGATCGAGGTCAGCAGATCCTCTTTGTTTCGAAAATAGAGATAGACTGTCCCATCCGCGACCCCCGCCGCCCGCGCGACATCGGCTACCTTGGCCTTGAAATAGCCAAACTGCGCAAATGCCTGCGCCGCCGCCCGCAGGATCGTCTCCCGTCGCTCCTGACGCACTTTATCCTCTGCCGAATCCGTACTCATTTCTCTTGCCTGTTGTTGTCTGGTCTTTCTGAGATGGCGACTGAATGAATGCTCATTCAGTCGGGAGCATCATAATTCAAAGAGAGGCTTCAATCCAAAGAATATTTGAGCGCCGTGCAGATTTTCGCGCCGACACGCTCACCGTCGGGGCGAACCTCATCTGCTGCCTGCTCCACTGTGGATGATGATGGGTAGCAAATGTAAGTGGATAGGGAAGAGCATTTTGTTGCTGAGCCGGCGGAACTCCGAAAAATAAGAATCAAAAAGATGAACTGATCCTGTCAAAAATTACGCTTTACAGGTTGACAGTATAACCAAATCCCCGGTGCCCCATATTTGTCAAAAGAGGGTCGGTCGTCCCCTATCCTGAGACCAAGCGTTGCTCATT
>JBEIMN010000244.1:0-5339 GCA_040378705.1 Acidobacteriota bacterium | reverse complement strand
TGCCAGTGAGCGGGTGAAGCCGACGACGCCCCCTTTGGCGCTGATGTAGTGGGTGAGGCTGGCCATTCCGACCAGAAAAGTGACCGAGCTGATATTGACGATCACGCCATCCTGGCGCTCGATCATCCCGGGAACGACAGCACGTGTGCAATTGTAGACACCGTTCAGATTGAGATCGACAATCTGGTCCCATTGTTCGTCTGTCATGTTGCGAAAGTCACAGCGCGGATAGGCGCCGGCGTTATTGACCAGGATATCGATTCGTCCGAAGCGTTCAATCAGCGTCGGGACGATCGCTCTGATTTGTGGCCGGTCGCAAACATCGAGCGGCATCGGGTGCGCGTCTCCGCCAGCAGCCCGTATCGCGGCGCAGGTACTCTCCAGCCGTGTGACATCGACATCGGTCAGAATTACGGTCGCGCCCTCACGACAGAATTCCCGCGCGATATGTTCACCAATTCCCTGTGCAGCGCCGGTCACCAGCGCAATCTTATCTTGCAACAACATTTGTCAAACCTCCGGTTCGCTCTGATCGTATTATGTTCCTGTTACATTTGGGAATGCCATTTTGTTCCCGTGGTGAAGATGTTTTGTACTTACCGGATGATTGGGCCATGATCAATCTCTGGAAATAGAAATCGAGTCTGTTCCGGAGGTGGACAGCGCCATTCCGGAAGACGAAGAGTCAGGGCAGAGTCGCCTGACTGTTTCTTGGTGTAAGACGATGGAACCGCATCGTCGAGAGGGTCATTATGAGTGAAGAATTCTTTGTCGACAACTTCAAGTCAGCCGGGAATCCGAAGGGTCCATCGTTGTGGAGACTATTACGATCTCCGTGGTTTCTCTTCGCCCTGATCCTGATCATCTTCCTGCTGATCTGGCCGGTGGTGGTTGGATTTCAAACGGAGCTGCTCTGGTTCCAGGAGACAGGGTATGTCGAGGTCTTCCGGACGGCGCTATTGTCGAAACTGGCGCTCGGCGCCGGAGCCTTCCTGGTTGCGGGGCTCTTCATCTGGAGCAACCTGAAACTGGCGCTGCGATTCAGTGCCGGGCGACCAAGAATGATCCGCTTCATCTCAGTCAACAAGGAGCAGGTGGCGATCCCGGACATTGCCGGATTCATCGAGCGCTGGTTGCTGCCATTATCGCTGCTCGGCGGTCTCTGGTTTGGAATGACAAGCTGGTCATCGTGGGAGACGGTTCAGCAGTATATACACCGCGTTCCCTTCGGTGAGGTCGATCCGATCTTTGGGCGTGAGATCTCATTCTATTTCTTCACACTGCCACTCTTTGATCTGGGGCTGGAGACGCTCTTTGAGTTACTGATCCTGGTGATGATCGGGGTACTGATCCTGAATCTGATGCGGGCGGTAACGAATGATGGTCGGGAGCAGGGCCTCCTCGTCGGCCGGTCGCGCGGCCATCTGCTGGTGCTCGGCGCCTGCTTCGCGCTGCTCGTCGCGGCACGGGCCTGGCTTGCAATGTACCACCTGCTCTACTCCGACCGCGGACCAGTGACGGGGGCGAGCTATACCGATATGTCGGTGATGATGCCAATGCTGAAAGCTGAGGCGGTAGTCGCCGCGCTTCTCGCGCTGCTGGCGATTGCCGGGCTCTTCATCCGCAGCAACAGGCTCATCATGGCCGGAGCCGCCATCTACCTGCTGGTCGTAATCGGCGGACAACTGCTCTTGCCGACGTTGTTCCAGCGTTTCTCCGTCGCCCCGAACGAACTGGTGATGGAGACGCCATTCATCGAGCATAACATCAAGGCGACGAGGCGTGCCTTCGGGCTCGACGTGGTTGAAGAGCGCGAGATATCGGGCGAGATGTCGCTGACGCGCCAGGATATTGAAGAGAACAAGCCGACAATCAACAATATCCGGCTCTGGGATCACCACCCATTGCTCGACACCTTTGCGCAGATCCAGGAGATCCGTACCTACTACGAATTTCAATCGATCGACAATGATCGCTATATGATCAATGGCGAGCTGCAGCAGACGATGATCTCGCCGCGCGAAATATCGATCGACAGCCTGCCGAATCGAAACTGGATCAACGAGCGGCTCTCCTTCACGCACGGTTTCGGTCTGACACTGGGCCCGGCCAACCAGGTGACGAGTGAAGGGCTGCCAGTCCTCTTCATCAAGGATCTTCCACCGGTGACGACCGTTCCCTCGCTCGCGGTCAAATCTCCGGAGATATATTATGGCGAGCTGTCACACGAACCAGTCTACGTCAAAACCTCCGCGCTCGAATTCAACTACCCGGAAGGTGAAAAGAACGTCTACACCAAATATTCCGGCAAAGGCGGAGTCGCGCTCGACTCTTACTGGCGGAAAGCACTCTTCGCCTCGCGTTTTTGAGACATGAAGCTGCTGCTCTCGAACGATATCACGCCGGAGAGCCGGGTCCTCTTCCATCGAACGATCAGGGCACGGTTGCGTAACATCGCGCCATTCCTGCAGTTTGACGAGGATCCATACCTCGTGATCTCCGAGGGGCGTCTATTCTGGATTGCCGATGCCTACACGGTCAGCGATCGCTACCCGTTTGCACAGCATACAAAGGGCATCAACTACATTCGCAATTCGGTCAAGGCGGTAATCGACACCTACAATGGGTCGGTCGACCTCTACATCGCCGATCAGAATGATCCAATCATCCAGACCTGGGCACGAATTCTGCCGGGGACCTTCAAGCAACTGTCGGAGATGCCGAGCGACCTTCGCGCGCATCTGCGCTATCCGGTCGATATCTTTGATATTCAGACGGAGGTCTACTCGACCTACCATATGGATCAGGCGCAGATCTTCTACAACAAAGAGGATCAGTGGGAGATTGCCTCGGTCAATGAATCCGAGGGCAAGTCAAAGATGATGAGTCCATACTATGCGGTAATGAAGCTGCCCGGAGAGGTAAAAGAGGAGTTCATCCTCATGCTTCCCTTCACGCCGCGGAGCAAGGACAATCTTGCCTCGTGGATGGTGGCGCGCGCCGATGGCGAGAACTATGGCAAGCTCCGCGTCTACAAATTCCCGAAGCAGCGACTAATCTATGGTCCGAAACAGGTCGTCGCACGAATCAATCAGGACGCAGAGATATCGCGGCAGCCCTCGCTCTGGGATCAGCGAGGATCGAAAGTCATCCTTGGAACGCAGCTTGTGGTTCCGATCAAGGAGTCACTAATCTATGTGCAACCGCTCTATCTGAAAGCAGAGTCCGGAAAGATCCCGGAGCTGAAGCGGGTGATCGTCGTCGCCGAAAATCGGATCGCGATGGAAGAGACGCTCGAAGCGAGTCTGGCGAGGCTCTTTGGCGGGCCATCATCAGATAAGACGCAAGATAAGACATCAGACAAGACGGGGGCGGGCGGTACTGCGGCCGCAGCAGTCGCGAACAGTGCGTCGCCGATCGCGGCGACGGCAACGCAGGCACGCGAGTCTTATCAGCGGGCGATCGAGGCTCAGCGCGCCGGTGACTGGGCGCGTTATGGCGAAGAGCTGCAACGCCTCGGAAGACTGCTTGAACAGATGGCACAATCTTCGGAAAAGGATCGGCCGGAAAAGAATAAGCCTTAAAGGAATCAAGAGGTGCGTAAGGATGCGAAAGAAAAGTAAGAAGAACGGAGTCTACGTCAAGGCCTATACCGGCTCGAATTCGGTCCTGCTGGCAATGAATCTTGACGACACACGACGCAAGGGGCTGCTGGGCTTCGCGATCGAGCGGGTTCAGGTCTCGACGGGAAAGCGGCGCTGGCTGAACGGACTGCTCCATTTTCCGGCAGTCGATCGGCCACCCGGAGTTCCGAGTCCGACCAATGCCGCGCCGATTCAGAAGTTTCGCTGGGCCGACTACACGATCGAGGCGGGAGAGAAGTACGAATATATCGTCAACCCTGTCTACGGTTCACCAGAGAACCTGAAGGTCGAGGCGGGGCCATCGCTGACGGTTCAGCCACTGGTTGCGGCCGGCAACCATATCGTCCATTTCAACCGGGCGGCGGCGGCAAGTCAGGCCTTTTCACGGACCTTCAGCAAGGTCGATCGCGAAATGGAGGAGGCGCGAAAACAGGGAAAGCTGAGCGAATACCAACTGCCCCCGGAAGCATTGAAATGGCTGAGCGATGGACTGCTCGAAGAGATAATCAAATATCTGGAGCAGGCGGCAGACTCGACCTGGGCGGTCGATATCGCAATCTACGAATATGAGCTGGAGGAGATTACGCGGGCGGTCGAAGCGGCGCACAAGCGCGGCGCACAGGTGCGCATCGTCTATCATGCGCGTCCGGACGACCCACAGACCGCGATCAACGAGGCAGCGCTCAGAAATATTCCCGCCGCGCTGAAGCGTCCGCGGATCACCAACAACATCTTCCATCACAAATTCATCGTGTTGAGCCGGATAAAGAAGGAGCAGCGGGAGCCGATCTCCGTTCTTTGCGGGTCGACCAACTTCACAGAGAACGGGGTCTATCGCCAGGCGAATGTCGTTCACGTCGTCAACCGCCCCGATACCGCGCGGGAGTATCTGACGCTTTTCGAACGGCTCTTTGGCGGAGCATCGCAGAATGATACGCGAAAGTTCATCAACGCCAATGACCGGATCGATCTGAGTTCAACATTTTTCACCGGATTCTCACCGCGGACACAGCCGGAAGACCTCGACGCCTTTCGGCAATATATCGACAGTGCGAAGCGGGATGTCCTGTTCTGTACCGCCTTCAACCTTGACGATGGAATCGAGGATGCGCTGATTGGAAAACCGAACGACCAGATACTGCGCTTCGGTCTCGAGAATCAACGGAGCCGGATCACCGGTTTTCACGCTGACCGGACAGCCAATTTCGCGGCCGCGGCGATGCTCAAGGACGGGCTGGAAGGCTTTCTGCAGGAATCGACGAAGGGGCAGCGGGGCAATATCCTGATCCATACCAAAGTCGTCGTCGTCGATTTCACCTCGGACAATCCGATCATCATCAGCGGGTCGCACAACTTCTCAAAGGCCGCCTCGCGCAATAACGATGAAAACTATCTTGTCATCCGCGGGGATACGGACGTTGCCGACGCTTACGGATGCGAAGTGCTCCGCATCTACGACCATTACCGCTTTCGCTTCAAGGTGACACAGCCGGCGAAGGCACGCGGTTTCCGGCCATTTGCGCTCGACACCGATGACAGTTGGGCCAATGGCTACTTTACGCCCGATTCGCTGAAGTGGGTCGATCGCGAGCGATTCTGCGAAAAATGGTAGCCGGGTATTGCCGGGTATTAAATGCCGACAAATCAAAGGGCGCGCCGCTCCGTCTCCAACTGGTACGGAATGGCGCGCCCTTT
>JBEIMN010000243.1:0-5345 GCA_040378705.1 Acidobacteriota bacterium | reverse complement strand
GCACGGAGAATCCAATGACTGATCAAAATAGTGAGACGGTGGAACGGGAATATCCATACTGGAATCGAGTCTACTGGCTGGTGATCGTTCTTACGGTTCTGGTGATCACCTGTCTCTGGCTCTTTTCGCGCCGTTTCGAATAGTTGCACGGTATGGCGGGCTGGTTTCGAATACAGTTTGGTGATGGCACGGGTGGTTACCCCGTGCGTAAATGGAGGTGAGCAAAAGATGCATTGGATAGACTGGACGATCGTTGCGGCGTACCTGGTATTTATCGTCTATGACGGACTGCGGTTGACGAAGAAGAGCCACGAGATCGAGGGCTATTTTCTGGCCGGGCGAAGTCTGCCGTGGTGGGCGGTCGGATTGTCTGTCATGGCGACACAGCTCTCCGCGATCACGCTGGTCGGGACGACCGGCCAGGCATATTCGAGCGGCATGCGCTTTGTGCAGTTCTATTTTGGACTCCCGTTCGCAATGGTCGTGCTCTGCCTGACGGTGGTGCCATTTTTCTATCGTGCACGGGTATTCACCGCATATGAGTACCTCGAGCGGCGCTTCGACTCGAAGACGCGCTCACTGACCAGCTTTCTGTTCCTTGTCTCACGCGGACTGGCCTGCGGAGTGATCGTCGCCGCACCCTCGGTGATCCTCTCGATCGTCCTTGGCTGGAACGAGGTGACGACTGTGCTGGTGATGGGGCTGACGACGACGATCTACACGATGTTCGGCGGAGTGCAGGCGGTGACCTGGACTGACGTCAAGCAGATGGTGATCATCTTTATTGGTTTGACGGTGATCCTCTTCGTGATTCTCAGTCAATTGCCGGATAGTGTATCGGTTGGCAGCGCGGTCGCGCTGGCCGGCACGACGGGCCGGATGAAGATGGTCGATACGCAGTTCAATCTCAACGAGACCTACACGCTCTGGTCGGGCCTGATCGGTGGTTTCTTTCTCGCCCTCTCCTATTTTGGTTGTGATCAGAGCCAGGTGCAGCGATTTCTGACTGCACGCTCCGTTTCGGAGGGGCGCTCTTCATTGCTGATGAGCGCCTTCGTCAAGATTCCAATGCAGATCCTGATCCTCTTCATCGGAGTGATGGTATTTGTCTTCTATCAGTTCGTCCAGCCACCATTGATCTTCAAGTCGGATGATCGAATGCTGGTTGAGCAGCAACCGGCCTATCGCGTACTCGATGCCGAGTTCACCGCGGCATTCAAGGCGCGCCGCGAGGCGGCACTCAGCTTTACGAGCGGTGGTGGCGAAGCGGCGCGGCAGGATTATGAGCTGGCAACGGAACGGATCAACGGCGCGCGACGTGGGGCGATCGACCTCGTGCAGAAGCAGACCGGCGCGACCTTCAGCGATGTCAACTATGTCTTCCCGACCTTCGTCACCACCTATGCCCCGATCGGAGTGATCGGATTGATCATTGCCGCTATCTTTGCCGCGGCAATGTCCTCGGTCTCGGCCGAATTGGCGGCGCTCTCGACTGCGACGGTGATCGATTTCTATCGCCGCCATTTTCGAACGGAAGCGCCGGACGCACACTATCTTTTCGTCTCGAAGATCGCTACCGGTGCGTGGGGGATCTTCGCCTGCGTCGTCGCCCTCTATGCCGGGCGGCTTGGCTCGCTGATCGAGGTTGTGAATAAGTTCGGTTCATACTTCTACGGCTCCCTGCTGGGAGTCTTTGTCCTCGCGATCGGTACGAAACGGGCCAACGGGAACGGTGCCTTCATCGGGCTGCTCGCGGGAATGGGAACGGTCGCGATAGTCGCCCGGACGACACGGATCAGCTTCCTCTGGTACAACGTCGTCGGTTGTGTGGCAGTGGTCGTGGTTGGAATGATCGTCAGCCTGATCACATCGGCCAGATCAAACCGGATCAAATACGAGTCGCAGGAAGGGAATTGAGAAATGAGAAGTGCGATGTTGCGGTTCCTGCACCTCTTCGCCAATCTGGTCAGTCTGCCGAAATCGGCCCGCTGAATCTTAACGACTAACCGTAATCGAGCGGGTGGTATTTGATCACACGGTCCCCACCCGCCGGAGCAACGACACAGCTATGAATTCAAAAAGCCTGATCAGAATTGCCGCAAACCTGGTCCTCTGCGCGCCCCTTGCCGCCGGACTGGCAGCCTGTCGGAAGGGAGTCGATCTCGGATCAGACTCCAAGTCCCCCGCCGCCACCTCTTCACCCCAGACTGACGCGCGGGCCGTCGCCACCCCGAATCCCTCAACTACCCCCTCCGCCCCTGCAAAGCCGGTTCCTCCCGGAGAGGTTCCGGAGATGATGAAACGGGCCTTTACGAGGGAAGAGATGGACAAGGCCATCGAGCAGTTGCCGCCGGAAGTCCGCTCGCGCCTCAAGGGAATGAGCTATCTTCCGACCGAAGCAAAACCTGCTCTTCCAGTCAAACCTTCGCCGACTCCGACCTCACGACCAAAATAGCCAGAGTAGAAGCTGCCAGAGTAGAAGCTGCTGAATAATGTAATGGAGAGCGAGTAGCAATGGCCAACCTGCCGGAAGATCGCAAGTTCGCTCTTGCCATGGCCATTGGAACGACCATTTCGTCAACCATCGCCGGTGGCGTCATTCTCGGTTATCTGGTTGACCGGTGGCTGGGAACCGACCCGTGGATGAGTGTCGTTGGGCTGCTCGTCGGATCGGTCGGCGCTTTCGCCAGTATCTTTCGTCTTTTGAAACGGCTCGAATAGAAAGGGGGAAAGTGCCGGCTTGGCCTTTGGCACTTTCCCCCTTTGGCGCTCAGCCTTTCACGCCCGATATCCTTCCGGCCATCGTCTCCAGCCGTTCGATTCGCGCCTGCGTCGATGGATGAGTGCTGAAGAGGCTCGTCAGTCCACCTGCCGCAAACGGATTGATGATGAAGAGGTGCGCAGTTGCCGGCGATCCGGTGTGCAGCGGAATCCGCTGACTCCAGCCCTCGATCTTCCGCAGGGCGTCGGCAAGCGCAAGTGGATCACCGGTCATTCTCGCCCCGGTCTCATCGGCGATAAACTCGCGCGACCGTGAAATCGCCATCTGGATCATTGGCGCCGCGACCGCCGCGATCACCATCCCGAGGATCGCTACTAGTGGATTCGGCCTGTCATCGTCGTCCGAACGCCCAAAGAGTCCGCCAGCAAACATTGCGAACTGGGCCAGATACCCGATCGCTCCCGCCAGTGCCGCCGAAACCGTCATAATCAACGTGTCACGGTTGCTGACGTGCGCCAGTTCGTGTGCCATTACCCCTGCAAGTTCGCGCGGGGTGAGCATCTGCATCAGCCCTTCCGTCACCGCCACCGCCGCATGCTCCGGATTTCGACCCGTTGCAAAGGCGTTTGGCGTCTGCTCTGGAATGACATAGACACGCGGCATCGGCATATTCGCACGCTGCACCAGCCCGGAGATCATGCGGTAAAGATCGGGCACTTCGCTCTCCGTCACCTCCTGCGCGTTGTACATCCGCAGCACAATCTTGTCCGACCACCAGTAACTCGCAAAGTTCATTCCACCGGCGAAGAGCAGCGCCAACAGCAGGCCACCTCGTCCGCCAAGCGCCTGCCCAAGAACCAGTACCAGCGCCGTCAGCGACGCCAGCAGCACCATTGTCTTCAAACGGTTGTTTGCCATATTTTTGCTTCTCCTCCTTCGTTCTGAAAAGACCATTTTCTCGAGAACGCTTCAGTAGTCGATTTTGACCGACTCGAATCTCTCTCGTCAAGTACCCCGGGCCACCGCTTTTCGCCACACACGGCGTGAGCGTAAGATCAACAATGCCACCAGCCCATCCCGCAAATTTCATCCCGAAAATAATGGCAAAGGGCCGTGGCGTCCCGGCGGAACATCCACGGCCCTTTGCGTAAATTCCGGCACGGATTGCACCGGATCAGACACATTTCGAGAAGCCACAATCGCGGCAGGTGTAGCAGCCACCGGCATACTCGATATGATTGCTGGTGCATTCAGGACAGACGCTGATGACTTTCCTTGAGTCGATCGTCACCATCTGTTGCGGCTTCGCACCGGTCGCCGTTCCATTCACCGCGCCGGGAGAGTGCGCAATGGCCAGTTTGGCGGCGACGCGCGCCGAATCCGGTTCCTGCTGCAGCCGCCGCTTCGTCAGCAGAATGCACTCTGCGACAACCTGCTCCGGCGAGGTGCAGAGACGCTCGTTGAACCAGACAGAGTGATTGCCAATCACTTTGCTCAGGCTCGCCGCCACCTCTTCCGGTTCGAAACCGCCACGAAGCATCTTCGATGCCAGCAGCCCGACCGAGACCGAGAGGTTCGCTCCGGTCGCGAATATCTCAAGCACACGCGCCCCATCGTGGTTGATCGTGACGTAGAGGTTCTGATGATCAAAGGATATCTGCCAGGTCGAGCCGACCAACTCGCGCGGGCGCTCAATTCGCGGGACAACTGGTGCTGCAGCACCTGTTGCCAGAACGGCCGTCGCTGAGTCAACTGGCGAAGAAGCAGGGGAAACTGCCGGGGAAACTGCCAGGGAAACTGCCAGGGAAACTGCAGGCTCCTCCGTCTTACTCTTCGCTTCACTCGTCACCGCCGTCAGCACCTGGTCGTCACGCGATCCGTCACGATAGTAACTGACTGCCTTGACCCCCATCTTCCAGGCCAGCCGGTGGACACGGTCCGTATCCTCAAGCGTATACGTCGCCGGCGCATTGACCGTTTTTGAGATCGAATTGTCGACGTGATCCTGGAATGCCTTCAATACCCGGAGGTGATTGTCCGGATCGAGCGTCAGCGCATCGACAAAATATTCCGGCAACTTGTCACGATTCTCGACGATGAAGCTCGCCGCCTTCTCGATCGAGGACGGATCGGTCTGATCGAGCTCGACCCCAAGCACCTTCGCCGCTACCGGATGCGCATAGGTTCGCGTCCCCAGCGTGTCGCGTCGAACATACGCGTAAGAGAAGTTGGGTTCACAGCCCGAACTGGTCTCGGCGACGAGCGAGATCGTACCGGTTGGGGCGACTGTCGTCACCTCATAATTGCGCGGAGTGAGGGGCAGGGAACGATCGAGACCGACTTCGTTGTAGATCAGGTCGTCATAAAGCTCGCGGTTCGGCTCGAACTCCGGCATGACTCCCTTCTCCGCTCCCAGGTCGAGCGAGGCCTTCCACGCACACTTGCGGAAGAAGCTCATCATTCGACCAGCATAGAGTGAAGACTCCTCACTTCCATACGTCATCCGCTTCTGCAACAGCAGGTCGGCGAAACCCATGATTCCAAGGCCGACCGGACGTGTCCGGTGGACTGTCTCGTGAATCTGCGGCAGCGGCCAGTCACAGGTGTCGATCACGTTGTCAAG
>JBEIMN010000242.1:0-5365 GCA_040378705.1 Acidobacteriota bacterium | reverse complement strand
GGACCGGAGGTCCGCGCACCCAGCCCGTGCACCCAGCCGTGCACCTGGCCCGCGCACCCAGCCGTGCACCTGGCCCGCGCATCGGGGAACCCTGACTCTTAAAATGCGATCACCCGGCGGTGATCAAGCCATTACACGCCGGATCGCTCTCCACTTGTTCCCCTTTCCTGACATTCGGTATACACTACGCAACATCGTTCGTTTCAAACTACTATCAGTGGAGGAACCTTTCGTCATGAAAAAAAGCATGATTCTGGCGGCAATCATATTGTCGCTGCTGGCAGTCCCATCAGCAATGGCCCAGGCCAAGGTGGAGAAGGGCTATAAGTCGCTCTTCGACGGAAAGACTTTCAAGGGCTGGAAGATTGCCAATGACAATCCGGACAGCTGGTCGATCAAAGAAGGGGCGATCGTCGCCAACGGGCCGCGCTCGCACGTCTATTACGTTGGTGATGAGAAGCCGTTTGTCGATTTTGAGCTGAAGATCGATGCGATGACCGGACCGGTCTCGAATGGTGGAATCTACATTCACACCCAGTACCAGGATACGAGCTGGCCGAAGAATGGTTATGAAGTGCAGGTCAACCAGTCGCATGGTGACTGGAAGAAGAGCGGCAGTCTTTATGATGTCGTCAATGTCCGCGATGTCGTCGTCAAGGATAACGAGTGGTACACCTACACGATCACGGTCAAGGGCAAGCATATCACGGTCAAGTTGAATGACACTGTGGTAGTCGACTGGACGGAAGAGGCTGATCGTCAGCCGGGCAAGGACTTCACCAGGATTCTGAGCAAGGGAACATTTGCGTTGCAGGCGCACGATCCGAAGAGTGTGGTTCGTTACAAGAACATTCGCGTCAAGCGGATGTAGTCGCAGACTGATCCGGTAGCCCGGAGTCCGAAGACTGGATTCCGGGCGGATCGAATCGCAAACGAGAGAGTGTTGCCAGGCGCCGCGTGGTGGCTCAACCGAAAGAGAGATATGGCTCAGGAAAAGATCGAACTTGTGCGAGGCTTGACGCTGTCCGACACGACCGCGCTGGTGGTGGGAACGGTCATCGGAACCGGAGTTTTTCTGAAGACGGCGATCATGGCGCAGGACGTCGGGACGCCGATGCTGGTGCTGGCTGCCTGGGTAGCGGCCGGGCTGCTCTCGCTGGCTGGAGCGCTGACCTATGCCGAGCTTGGAGCGATGTTGCCGCACGCGGGTGGAGAGTACGTCTATCTGCGGCATGCGTATGGTGAGACAACGGCCTTTATGTTTGGCTGGATGCGGTTTGCGGTCGCCGGCAGTGGTTCGATCGCGATTCTCGGAACCGGGTTTGCGACCTTTCTTTCGGCGGTCTTTCCACTGACGACGGTCTGGGCAGAGCGGCAATTCACCTTTCTGGGGCAGACGATCAACTGGAGATTCGGGACGTTGCAGGTGGTGGCGGTGGCGGTGATCCTGCTGTTTGCGGCGGTCAACTGCCTCGCGGTGGCGCTTGGGGGGAAGGTTCAGTCGATTTTGACGGTGCTGAAGATTGTGGGGATTTTCGTCGTCGTCGGGGGAGTCTTTCTGCTGTCGAAGGGGGCATCGTGGTCACATCTTGCGGCGCCGGCCTCGGCTGGAGCCGGAGTTGGGACAGGCGGTGGAATTGCCGCATTCGGGACGGCGATGATGGCCGCGCTCTGGGCTTATGATGGCTGGAACAATATGCCGATGGCGGCGGGTGAGGTCAAGAATCCGGCACGAAACATACCACGGGCACTGATTCTGGGAATGATCGCGGTGACGGTAATCTATTGCCTGGCGAATCTGTCATATTTCTACGCGTTGCCATTTGAAGATATTGTCACGTCGAGTTCGACGCGCTACCGCGACGCACTGCCGGTGGCGACGCGAGCAGCGCAGACGTTTCTGGGCGAGTATGGTGGGCGGATCGTCTCGATCGCCTTCATCCTGTCGGCGATGGGAGCACTCAACGGATCGATACTGGCAAATGCGCGTGTGCCATACGCCATGGCGGAGGACGGCGTCTTTTTCAGTCTGATGTCACGCCTTCACCGGATATCGCGCGTCCCGGTCTGGGCGATCCTGATCCAGGCCTGCTGGGCGTGTGTTCTTGCGTTATCGGGGACGTTTGATCAGTTGACCGATTATGTGATCTTCGCCTCATGGATCTTCTACGGTCTGGTCACCTCGTCGGTCTTTGTGTTGAGGCGGAAGATGAAGGATGCTGAGCGGCCATACCGGACATTTGGGTATCCGATGGTGCCGCTGATCTTCGTCATTGTTGCCGGATGGCTGGTGGTCAATTCGCTCTTCACCCGACCGGTCGAGGCTTTCGTCGGGCTCGGGCTGATCGCGCTCGGGCTTCCACTCTACGCCTATTTTCGCCAGGTTCGCGGGAAGAGCCAGTAGCAGGCGGACCAGTAGCAGGGGAAGAATATGATGAAATTTCTGTTTGGGCTGATATTGCTGGTCTGGCCGGGGGCGATCCTTGGCGCTGGTCAGGCGCCGGAGACGCGAATCGAGAAGGGGCGGATCAACGGGGCAGAGTTCAGGATCGAGATTCCGGCCGGAACGCTGAAGGGGCTGGTGATGTATTGTCACGGTTATCAGCTTGCGGCGCTGCCCTATGGTTTCGATTCCGTGCGGGCGAGCGCGTTGCGGATGGTCTTTCTGAGCCGTGGTTTCGCGGTCGCTGAATCTTCGTACAGCCGGCAGGGATGGGCAGTGAAGGAGGCGGTCGAGGATACAGAGGCGCTGCGTCGCTATTTTGTCACGAATTTCGGCGCGGCTCGTGAAACGATCGTGCTTGGCCATTCGATGGGTGGAATGATCTCGATGGCGACGATTGAGAAGTATCCGGAGGTCTACGATGGTGCGATGCCGATGTGTGGCCCGCTGACCCCGACCGTCAACGGGTTGCAGGAACGGCTCTTCGATATGCTGGCAACATTTGACTATCATTTTCCGGGAATCGTCGGCGCGCTGACCGGGTTGCCGAAAGGGGCAAAACTTGATGGGGCGCGGGTAAAGGCGGCGGTGAGCGCCGAGCCGGAGAAGGCGAAGCGGTTCGCGCAGCGTTACAGTCTGGCTTCAGCCAATGATATTGCCGGTGTACTGACCTTCTTCTACGAGATAAACCGCGAGCTCCAGGACCGTGCGGGCGGCAACCCTTTCGATAACCGCAATACACTCTATGACGGATTCGAGGATGATGTCGCGCTCAACCGTGGAGTCAGGCGTTATGCCGCTGACGCGAAGGCGCGCGAGTATCTGCGCCAGCACTATTCGCCGACCGGGCGGATCAGCGACCCGGTATTGACGTTGCACACGACGTACGATCCACTGATTCCGGGTCGTTTCGTCAGTCAGTATGAAGAGATTGCCCGACTGGCCGGGACGCAGGAGCTCTTCGTCACCCGGTTCGTCGAGTCGCGTGGCCACTGCAACTTCACCCCGGAGCAGACCGGGGGGGCTTTCGACCTGCTGCTGAAGTGGGTGCGGGAGAAGGCGCGGCCGGAGTCGGGCGAGATCAGGTAAGATGGGCTGGCAGGAAGATTGCCGGCTGTAAACAGAGTGGCCATTCATCACGCCAAAACGGGATATACAGCATGAATCCGATCGATTTGACGATACTCGTTGCCTACCTTGTTGGAACAGTCCTCTTCGGAGCCTGGTTCTCACGATCACAAAAGAATGTAAAAGACTACTTTGTCAGTGGTCAGCAGGTCCCGTGGTGGGCGGTGATGGGGTCGATCGTCGCGACTGAGACGAGCACGGTGACCTTCATTAGTGTTCCGGGCTACGCCTATGCGCGTGACTTTACTTTCATGCAGCTGGTCATCGGTTACATGATTGGAAGGATCGTGGTCACGGTTCTCTTCGTACCATCGTATTTCAGGGGGGAGCTGCTGACAGTCTACCAGTTGCTTGGACAGAGGTTCGGGAGCGGGGTACGCCGGCTGGCATCGGTGCTTTTTCTGATTACGAGAAGCCTTGCCGACGGGTTCCGTCTCTTCGCGACGGGGCTGGTGCTGGCGGCATTGCTGCTGGCAAAGCCGGGGATGGATGAGGTCGCGCGGAACTGGGTTCCCGGGCTCGATCCGGTCTATACGATCCTGATCCTTTCGGTTCTGGTGATGGGGATTGCGACGATCATCTACACCTATCTTGGTGGAATGACGGCAGTGATCTGGACGGATGTGATCCAGCTTGTAATCTATCTGGTTGGGGCAGTGGTTGCCGCCTGGATTCTCGTCGATCGAATGCCGGGGGGATGGTCAGAGATCGTCGAGGTTGGAACAGCGGCCGGGAAGTTCCGTTGGTTGGATCTGACGTTCGATGTCGCGAAGAGTTATACCTTCTGGTCGGGCGTGATTGGTGGCGCCTTTCTGACGACGGCGACACACGGAACCGACCAGTTGATGGTTCAACGATATCTTTGCAGCAGCTCGACGAGGCAGGCACGGGTGGCCCTGCTGACAAGTGGCGCGGTGATCTTCGTCCAGTTTCTGCTCTTCCTGCTGATCGGTGTCATGCTCTACGTTTTTTATACCGGGCACGCGGCGGCAGAGATTGCGAGTTTCACGCTCAATGGAAAACTGCAGACCGACCGGATCTTTCCGCATTTCATCGTTACGCACCTGCCGGTGGGAGTCGTCGGGCTGGTGATGGCGGCGATCTTTGCGGCGGCAATGTCGACACTTGCCTCGTCGCTCAATTCGTCGTCGGCGACAGCGGTCGGCGATTTTTACCTGCCGCTGACCGGTGGCCGGAAAGGGGACGACCATTACCTGAAGGTCTCAAAGATTCTGACGGCGGTCTGGGGGGTGATTCAGATCACGGTGGCGATCGCCGCGATCAGGCTCTCGAGTCGGGTTGTCGACGAGGTGCTCGGCATTGCCTCGTTCACCAATGGGGTGATCCTTGGTGTCTTCTTACTTGGAACCTTCACGAAACGGGTCCGGCAGACGGCGGCTTTTGTCGGGATCATCGCCGGGGCATCGGTCATGCTTTACGTCAAACTGCGGACGGGGATTACCTGGCAATGGTATGTGCTGATTGGTTCAACGACGACCTTCATCGTCGGGTATCTGACGAGCCTGCTGCCGCTCGATCACCAGGATTACAGCCAGCAGGATGATAGCCGGCTGGGCTGACCTTTCATCAAACCTGGGCGGGAGCGATTGCTCCCGCCCAGGTTATTTAATCAGTTAGTAAGATACTCGCTCAGGTTCTGTAGTAGACGCTAATGTCGCGCCACCGAAATCGCACCAATGCTGCCAATGATCCTATCCTGCGGAACTAACGCTAAAAACCCAAGCCCGATCAAATAATCTTGTACCAAACCGCTCGAAGAGAAATCGGCATCTT
>JBEIMN010000241.1:0-5394 GCA_040378705.1 Acidobacteriota bacterium | reverse complement strand
GCCGCTTCTGCTTGCAGGCAGATGCTGAAAGGTCCAGACTGTTCTTCAGTCAGACTGTTCTTCAGTCAGGCTGTTCTTCAGTCAGGCTGTTCTTCAGTAAAGACAGTGCCGGGTGGGGTCGGGGATTGGATTCACGGCAGGTGAAATGTAGAGAGGCGCTGTTCTTTCTGAAAGGTATCAATGGCGAATAAGGTCAGAATTTACGATTTAGCAAAGGAATTGAAACTGGAAAGCAAGAAAGTGCTTGATGACGCCAGACTGATGGGAGTTGATGTGAGTGTGCCATCCAACTCGCTGGACGATGTCATCGCAGCCAGGATTCGTGAGAAGTATTATCCTAAGAAAGAACAGGCCACGGCGATTCATAAAGCTAGACTGATCAAACACCCTCCAGCATCCACGGTTCCGGCGCAAGCCGCCGAGACTATTGTCACAGACAGTTCCGAGATGGCAGAGACGCCGGTGCCTGTCGGGCCGACTCCGGTCGTATCCGACTCACCTGTCGCGTCACCAGCGGCCGAGACAGTGACGAAGGTCCTGGTGCTCAAGCCAATCGCAGAGGCTGCGCCGCCGAAAGTCGGCGAAGTGCCGACTCTGCCGGAAATCCCGACCAGCGAAACCATCACAACCCCCGGGGCAGTCTCTGAGGTGAGTGTGCCCGAAGTTGTATCGGCCGGGCCCGCGGTTGTCGAACCGGTCTCCGGGACAAGGACGATTCAGCTCATCAATTCACAACCCCAAGTACAGGCGCCAGTAGCGGCGCCAGTCCAGACACCAGTACAGGCGCCAGCAGAGGCAAAGGATCTGGCAGAGCCAGGAGCTTTGGCAACGAAGGATCAGGCACCACCGGCAGTGAAGGCGGTCGAGCCGGCGAGCGAAACAGGTGCCAGAGTTGCCGCACCGACGGCGCGGCCCGAACCAGTCCGTCAGCCCGGTTCGACGACAACCATCAAGCTGATCAATGTTCCGGTGCCCGCACCAGTTGTGCCGGTCGCCGAGGAGGTATCATCAGCCCCGGCCACTTTGGCACCGGCAGCCGATCTCACCCCACTCCCCGCTGGAACCCCGGCTGCGAAGCCAGGGCGAGTCGAACCGCCGGCAGTTGGTACAGTCGTTCGTAAGCTGACACCGCCGACGCGCCCGATGCCGATGCCTTCTCCGACCGTTTCACCACGAACCAAGCCGACCGGGAAATTCGAGCGGCAGCCGGGACAGCGTGATGCGGCGAAGGAGCCGAATCGTGACGCGCAGGGCAAGAATGTCCACATTCTCCCCTCCGGAGCACAGCAGGTCAAAGTCTATATTCCGCCCAAAGATCAGCGCCCACAGGGGCGTCATCAGAAGCGTAAGGATCAGGAAGGGCATCAGAAGCACATGCCCAGAAAGGGTGGCGTTGTCCAGCACGCCGCCCCGGCGGCTCCCGTCGTTCCGGTCGAGTTGAAGGCCGTTCGCCTGATCGAGGGCAGTACGATCCGTGAATTTGCCGAGAAGATTCAGGCCAAACCACGTGATCTCGTCACACGGTTGATGCAGCTTGGGGTCATGGCGTCGATCAATCAGACGATCAACCCGGGGATTGCGATCGAGCTTGGCAAGGAGTACGGCTGGGACGTCTCTTTCGGCGATTTCGAGGATATGGTCGTCGAGTCGGAGTTCGAGATTACTCCGGAAGCGATGGAGGACAACGATCTTCGCGCCCCGATCATCACGGTCATGGGACACGTCGATCACGGTAAGACCAGCCTGCTTGATGCCATCCGCTCGGCGCGTGTCGCCGAGGGCGAAGCTGGCGGAATCACGCAGCACATTGGCGCCTACTCCGTCCAGGTTCCCAATCCTGACAATCCGGGCGAATTGCGGCGGGTCGTCTTCCTCGACACTCCGGGCCACGAAGCCTTTACGATGATGCGTGCACGCGGTGCGCGCGTCACGGATATCGTCGTCCTCGTCGTCGCCGCCGACGATGGAGTCATGCCGCAGACGGTCGAGGCGATCGAGCACGCACGGGCGGCTGGCGTTCCGATCATTGTCGCCATCAACAAGATCGACAAACCGGATGCAAATACGGAACGGGTCAAGAAGGAACTGGCCGATCGTAACCTTCTCTGGACAGGCTGGAGCGGTGACACTGAAATGGTCGAAGTCTCGGCCAGAAAACAGCAGAATATCGACGGACTCCTCGAGATGATTCTGCTGAGCGCGGACATCATCGAGTTGAAGGCCAATCCGAAGCGGCGCGCTACTGGTACCGTTCTCGAGGCCAAACTCGATCGTGGGCGCGGCGCGATGGCGACTGTACTTGTCCAGAACGGCACACTCCATGTTGGTGATCCGTTCATTGTTGGTAACTACTTCGGCAAGGTTCGTGCTCTGATGAACGATCGTGGGGAGCGCGTCGATCACGTCGGACCGGCAATGCCGGTCGAGGTCCTCGGACTCGAAGGTGTTCCGTCTGCCGGTGACCAGTTCCAGGTCGTCGACGAAATATCGAAGGCGCAGCAGATCTCGAGCTATCGTCAGACACACGCCCGGTCGGCGGCCCTTGCGCGATCGGCTGCCCGCGGACTCGATCAGCTCCGCACGCAGCTCGAAGCCGGTTCCGTCAAGGAGCTGCTCGTCATTCTCAAAACGGACGTTCAGGGATCGGTCGAGGTGCTCAAGGATACGCTTACCAAACTCTCGACCGATAAGGTCAAGGTTCGGATCATTCGCTCCGGCGTCGGAGCAATCACGGAATCGGATGTCCTGCTTGCCAGTGCCTCGCAGGCGACAGAATCCGGCGCCGTCACCGTCATCATCGGCTTCAACGTTCGGCCAGAGACCCGCGCCGAAGAGGTTGCGAGGGTCGAGTCGGTCGATATCCGGCTCCATTCAATCATCTACAAGGTCGAGGAAGAGATCCGCAACGCGATGCTCGGTCTGATGGACGCGACGACACGGGAGATCATCATCGGCAAGGCCGAGGTTCGGGACCTCATTCGTGTTCCGAAGATTGGGACAGTCGCCGGATGCATGGTTATCAACGGCTATCTCAAGCGGACCGCTCACGCCAGACTCATTCGCCACAATGTGGTCATCTTTGAAAGCCACCTCGGAAGCCTGCGTCGCTTCAAGGACGATGTCAGTGATGTGCAGCAGGGGTACGAGTGCGGTGTGACCCTCGAGCGGTTCAATGACTATAAGATCGGTGATATCGTCGAAGCATTCCTGACCGAGAAGGTTGCGCCGACTCAGTTGTAGGTTGGGTAGTATGCAATATCGAAGTCACAAACTGGCGGAGCAGTTCCGCGTCGAGATCAGTTCGATTCTCGCGCGTGAGATCCGCGATCAGATCCAGGGGCTGGTGTCGATTACCGAGGTTCAGATTACCCCGGATCATCGCCAGGCCCGGGTCCTGATCAGCCTCTTTGGCAGTGCGGAGCAGAAGGATAAGACACTCACACTGCTGACCGACCCGAATGGGCCGGTTCGACAGATTCGCCGATTGCTTGGGTCACGCATCCGACTTCGATACACTCCGGAACTTATTTTTATACTTGATCGATCGATTGAACAGGGTGATCGGATGGTAGAAATGATCGAGGAGATAAACAGGGAACTGCCCGAAGTTGATCCAAAGTCATGAATAGCCTGAATAGCCCGAATATATAGACGACGCATAGACACGGAAAGTCAATATGCTTGGTCAGGTCATCGAACTTATAGAAAAGCACTCCCGCTTCGCGATCACCTCGCATATTCGCCCGGATGGCGATTCGCTGGGCTCATCACTGGCGCTCTGTTCGATCCTCAGGGGGTTGAAGAAGGAGGCGGAGGTGATAATGTGCGACCACGTGCCGCACGCCTACACCCGACTGCCCGGCAGCCAGGATGTCAGGGTGATCGCCGATATCGATCGCGAATATGACGCTGTATTCGTCATCGAGTGCAGTGATGTGACGAGGCCGGGGCTGCCACGGCTGAAAGATCAGTTCGTCGTCAACATCGACCACCATTCGACGACCGCGCTTTTTGGCGATATCAACTGGATCGATTCGACGGCGGCGGCGGTTGGTGAGATGATCTACAATCTGGCCAAGGCGATCGGTTCACGGATCACTCCGGAGATTGCCAGTTGCGTCTACTCCGCACTGCTCACCGACACCGGCTCCTTCCACTTTTCCAACACCACAGAGCGAACATTCAAGATTGCGAGCGAGCTGGTTCGCTATGGCGCACAGCCGGCGAAGCTGTCACAGGCAATCTTTTACAATTATCCCTACGGTAAGATCCAGTTGGTTGGCGCAGTCCTCTCGACCCTCGATCGTGATGAGAGCGGGCGGATAGCGTGGATTACCATGACCAGGGAAGCGATGGATCGTTCCGGCGCCTCTGAGGAAGACTCAGACAACATCATCAACTATCCGCTGACGATTGGCGATGTCGAGGCGGTCGCCTTCTTTCGTGAGCTGCCCAATTCCAGTTACCGCGTCAGCCTGCGGTCGAAGAATCGGGTCAATGTCGCACGGATTGCCGAGGAGTTTGGCGGCGGCGGGCATACCAATGCTGCCGGGTTCACCGTCCAGGCCAGCTACCAGCAGCTCCACGAGGAGGTGCTCGACAAGCTCCGTGTCGCGGTTGAAACGGCTCCGCATGGGCATGGCCGCGAGATCAAGCCGCGTTAGTTTTGTTGTGCGACGCAGATTATCTGAACGCGACGCCGGCCCGAAGCTGATCAGATGCCGTGTGGGAGGGGCCAGTCCGGAGATAGACCCGCAGGCAGCAACGACAGTCCTCCCTTGTGGAATAGAATTGCCGTCCTGAATCTTGACCTATTTCTAAATCCACAAGCCCTCGCCTTGATCTTCTGAATAGTAGCGTTGATTGATTCCGCAATGGCGTTCGCCTTGAGCAGTATCGCGTTAATGATCCCCCCACATATGCGTCTTGATCGTTCTGCCTAATTTGATCATCGGCTCCAGCCTGCAACGTGAAATCCAACTCAGCAGAGACTTCCAGTTCCGTTCGACGTCACCTCGATGAGCGGATGACCACAAACCATTCGCAGCCTCGTTGATTCTCCAGGCGCGGGCTGTTTTCAGATTCTGTTTTGTCAGGGCCAGAAATGATGCTTTGTCACTATATCCATTATTGGCACTGGTCCGAAGCCAGTCATGCCTCGTCCTTGTCAGCCAGATGCGGGGAACCCTCGGGAACAACTTTCCACGGACGGCGCCGCGATATGAGACGATGATTCCGGCAGGACGGACAGGCTGGATGAAGCTCTGGACGTTGGAGGATACGGCGATCAGCGGAGCGGTGATCAATAAGAGCAATGGACGATTCAATCAGGGGCATAATCTGCACGCACTGACTACAACGACGACGGGGAGCTTCACGATCCCGGTATTCCCT
>JBEIMN010000240.1:0-5409 GCA_040378705.1 Acidobacteriota bacterium | reverse complement strand
TCATTCAGCCGTGTCTTCAGCGCGATCGGAACTTATGTCGGGCTGCGTGGTGGTGATCATTACCACAGCCTGGTCAGAAAATTCGAGCCGAAGCCAATCCGTGTCTTCCTTCAGGATGGAGCAAACGATTCGAACAGTTACGCTGGTGACTGGTTCATGGCCAATCAGACGCTCTACCGCGCGCTGGTCTTCGGTGGATATGAGGTTGAGAAGGTCTGGGGTGAGGGCGCGCACAGCAGCGAGCATGCGACGGCGATCTTCCCCGACGCGATGCGCTGGCTCTGGAAGGGCTGGCCAGCGGCAGTGCCGGCTGGAAACTCGAACAACAACACGCTGAAGGCGCTGCTGCTGCCCGGTGAAGGGTGGCAGCAGGTGAGCGAGGGCTACCGGTTCACCGAAGGCCCCGCGGTCAACGCAAAGGGTGAAGTCTTCTACAATGACGTGCCGAACAGCAAGACCTACAAGATCGGGCTTGACGGGCGAGTGAGCGTCTTCCTCGCCGATTCGAAGCGTGGCGACGGACAGTCGTTCGGGCCGGATGGTCGGCTCTATGCCGCGGCCGGGGCCGAGCAGAAGATCCTCGCCTGGGATGCGGAGGGCCGTGCAACCGCGGTCGCAGAAGGCTTTCGTGGCAACGACCTCGTCGTCGCCAGCAATGGCAACATCTATGTCACCTTCCCCGGCTGGAACGGCTCCGATCCGAGTCAGGTAATTCTGATCAGGCCGAATGGCGAGAAGAAGGTCGTCGACACCGGCCTCCGCTTTTCGAACGGCATCACGATGTCGCCTGACCAGACACTGCTCTACGTCGCGGATACCAGAACACGCTGGGTCTACAGCTATCAGATCCAGGCCGACGGAACACTTGCCCACAAGCAGAAATTCTACTGGCTGCACTTCTCCGACGCCGATGATGACAGCATGGCGGATGGACTGGACGTCGATCGTGATGGTCGGCTCTACGTCGCAACCCGCTACGGTGTGCAGATCTGCGACCAGGCCGGAAAGGTCCAGGCGATCCTCCCGACCCCGAACGGTAAGATCTCAAACATCTCGATCGGCGGCGAGAATTTCGATATTCTCTATGCGACCTGCGGCGACAAGGTCTATCGGCGCAAGCTCAACACGCGTGGCGCTCCATCGTGGGAGAAGCCGACCAAGCCGGCGGCGCCCAGACTTTAACTGGCTGTAACTGGATGTAATTAACCAGACCGCCGCATACCCTTGGCCGGTGGAGCAACGCTCGCTCCACCGGCCGCACCGTAACCGCCCCCCCTCCCGCCGATATGATACCCGACACGATCTGGAACTACACACCCGCGAGCCCGCTTCACCCCCTCGTCAAACTGGCTCAACTGGAAGAAGAGATCAGTGCTGACGTCTGCGTAATCGGGCTTGGCGGTTCAGGGTTGAGCTGCCTTGAAGAGTTGTCGGAACTTGGCTGCCGGGCGGTTGGGATCGATGCGGGGATGGTTGGCGGTGGAGCGGCCGGGCGGAATGGCGGCTTCCTGCTGGCGGGAAGCGCGGCCTTCTATCACCAATCGATCGCGACGATCGGGCGGGAGCGGGCGCGGGCAATCTATCAGGAGTCACTGGCTGAGATCGACCGGATGGCCGAGCGATGGCCGGGGATTGTCCGGCGAACCGGCTCACTGCGGATTGCCGCCTCGGCGGCGGAGGAGGCCGACTGCCGGGTGCAGCTTGCAGCGATGGAGGCTGACGGATGGCCGGCAAGCTGGTACGAGGGGCCGGAGGGTCGCGGATTGCTGATTCCGAGCGACGGGGTCTTCCAGCCGCTCGAGCGCTGCCGCCGGCTGGCGGGTGAGCTAAACGCACGCGGCCTCAAACTCTGCGAGCAGACACCGGCGCTCGAGATCAGCGGCGAGCGTGTCGTGACGCCGCATGGCGCAATCGCCTGCCGCGCGGTGATCGTTGCCATCGACGGGCGACTCGAACAGGTTCTCCCGGAGCTGGCGGGACGAGTCCGGACGGCACGACTCCAGATGCTCGCGACGGCGCCGGCGCCAGAGGTATCGTTTCCGCGCCCCGTCTACAGACGCTGGGGCTATGAGTACTGGCAACAGTTGCCCAATGGGTCGATCGCCCTTGGAGGCTATCGCGATCTCGGCAAAGATGACGAATGGACCACCGACACCAATCCGTCAACGACAATCCAACAGGCACTGGAGAGATTTGTTCGTGACGAACTTGGAGTGACCGCACAGATCACACACCGCTGGGCGGCCTCGGTCGGCTACACCACCTCCGGTGTGCCAATCAGCGAAGAGGTCCGGCCGGGAGTCTGGGCAATCGGTGGCTACAACGGCACGGGCAATATCGTCGGCTCGCTGCTCGGGCGGCGCCTCGCGCGAATGGTCGTCGAGAGGCTCCACGCATAGTCCCGTCTTGACCTGAAATGGAGCCTCTGCGATGATGTGTCACGGTCGAAACGATCGATTCATCCCCTTCAACAGATAAAGAGATAAAGGAAAATACGACATGAAAAATATGCTACTGGGAATAATACTCTGTCTCGGATTCATGCCTTTGGCTGCCAGCGCGCAGGGAACGGCGACTGAATCCGGCTTTGTCCAGCTCTTCGATGGCAAGTCGCTCGATGGCTGGCAGCTCGTCCGCGGTCGCGGACCTGGATATGTGGTGAAGGATGGAACGCTGGTCTGCCCGCTCGATGGTGGCGGCAATCTCCTGACCAGCAAGGAGTATTCCAACTTCGTCTTCCGTTTCGAATTCAAGACGGAGCCGGGCGGAAACAATGGCGTCGGCATTCGGACACCGCTCAATGGTGACGCGGCCTATCTCGGGATGGAGATTCAGATCCTCGACGACGGCCATGAAAAGTACAAGGGCAAGATCAAGTCGGAACAGCACCACGGCTCTATCTATCTGGTCGCCCCGGCGCGAACCGGTTTTCTGAAACCAGCCGGTGAGTGGAACGCTGAGGAGATCATGGCCGATGGGAGCCACATCCGGGTGACGCTCAACGGAGTGGTCATTCTCGATTTCGATCTGAGCCTCGTCAAGGAGAAGGAAGTGCTTGATAAGCATCCGGGTGTGAAGAACACGAAGGGCTACATTGGATTCCTGGGCCATGGTTCGCTGGTCGAATTCCGGAACATTCGCGTCAAGACGCTGCGATAACCAAAATGAACAGCCAACCGACTATCAGAGTCAAAGCGTTACGGGAAGGCGCCCGACTGCCCCAGCGGGCTACTCCGCTGGCAGCGGGCGCCGACCTTCATTGTCTCGACGATCTCTTCATTGGCGCCGGAGAACGGATGCTCGTGCCAACCGGGATTTCGGTCGAGATTCCAGCCGGATTTTATGGCCGGATCGCGCCACGCTCCGGTCTTGCCGTCCGGCACGGAATCGACACCCTCGCCGGGGTCGTCGATTCCGATTATCGCGGGGAGATCAACGTCCTCCTGATCAATCTGGGTAGCGAGGGGGTCACGCTCAATGCCGGTGACCGGATTGCACAGATAATCATTGAACAGGCGGCGCCGGCCGCTTATCAGTGGAGCGAGGCGCTCGACCAGACAGATCGTGGTGAGGGTGGTTTTGGATCGACCGGAAACTGATCAGTAACAAAGGTTCGCGCAACATAATTGAACCGTGGCCTAATGAGATTGGGAGATGGGGATGAGAATCAAAAAAGCAATTTTTTCAATGATTATCGCGACCGTGCGGCCAGTAGTGCTGCAGGTAGTGCTGCCGGCAGTACTACTGACAGTACTGCCGGCAATAATGCTTGAAGTCCCCCTGGCCGCACAGAGTCGCCGGCCGATCAGCTTCAGCGACCAGCTCGCGCTGAAGCGGCAGGCCGACGCGCGGATCTCCCCCGACGGAAAGAGTGTCGCCTGGGTCGTAACGACGGTCGATCGGGAGGCAAACCGTGGTAAACGGTCGATCCACGTCGTCACGACAATGGGCCAGCCAGTTGGCCAAACGTCGACTGAACTAATCACGTCATCCCGCAATGACGATTCGCCGCTCTGGTCACGCGACGGCAGGCAGATCGCCTTCATCTCCTCACGTGACGGATCACCGCAGATCTTCCTTGCCGATGCCAACGGCGCCAATCAGCGCCGGATAACAGATGTCCCGCTGGGTGTCGCGGACTACACCTGGTCGGCGGACGGAAAATATTTCATCTTCAGCACCGAGGTCTATCCGGAATGCCGCGATCTCGGATGCACGGCGACAAGGGCAGCAGCGGAAGAGAAGAGCCGCGTCAAAGCGGTGATCGCCGATCGACTCCTCTATCGCCACTGGGACTCATTCAGACACGGTCGCCGCTCGCACGTCTTCATTATCCCGTCGAGCGGTGGAGCGCCGCGCGACCTGACACCGGGCGACTTCGATGCCCCGCCATTCTCGCTCGGCGACCCACTCGCCTATGACATCGCCCCTGATGGCCAGGAGATCGCCTTTGCACGCAATACCGAGCGGAACGAGGCGACAAGCACCAACAACGACATCTTTACCACCTCTCCCGTAGCCGGAAATACGAGCGAGCCGAAACGGATCACCACCAACCCCGGCTCTGACACCACTCCGCGCTACTCACCAGATGGCAAATGGATCGCCTGGCGTTCCCAGGCGCGGAACGGATTTGAGGCCGACCGCTTCCGGCTCATGCTCTACAACCGCCAGACCGGTGCCGTCCGCGAACTATCCGCCGGCTTTGATCGCTGGGTTGGCGACATCCTCTGGACACCAGACAGCCGCCGAATCCTCTTCATCGGCGAGGATCGCGGCCGTGAACCAATCTGGTCCGCTCCGATCGATGGTGCCCCGTTCAGCATCCTCTACGGCAACTCGACCAATACCGGGATGAGCATCTCCGCTGATGGCTCGACCCTCGCGCTGACCCGTGGCAGCCTCTCCCTTCCGACAGAGATCTTTGTCGGTGGCAGCGATGGCCGGGGACTTCGCCAGCTTACGCGGACAAATGAGCCGCTGCTCAGCCAGCTCGAACTTGGCCAGGTTGAGGATTTTGAGTATACCGGCGCACTCGACTCCAAAATCCACGGCTTCCTGGTCAAGCCGCCCCGGTTCGATCGGACAAAGAAGTATCCACTGATCCTCCTCATCCACGGCGGTCCGCAGGGAGCCTGGCTCGATTCGTGGAGCTACCGCTGGAACCCACAGCTCTGGGCGGCCCGTGGCTTCATCATTGCCGCCATCAACCCGCACGGCTCAACCGGCTACGGCCAGGCCTTCACCGAGCAGATCAGCGGTGACTGGGGTGGCGCCGTCTATGAAGATCTGATGAAGGGAGTCGATCACCTCATCGCCCGCGGGTTTGTCGATCCAGACCGGCTCGGAGCCGCTGGCGGCTCCTATGGCGGCTACATGGTAAACTGGATCCTCGGCCATACCGATCGC
>JBEIMN010000239.1:0-5414 GCA_040378705.1 Acidobacteriota bacterium | reverse complement strand
GCCACAGGGCCGCTTTGAGATTAAATGGAGCGGTAACACTTCAAGACATGCGGGCCGGAGGCCCGCGCACCCAGGGTAGGATGTCCGACTCGCAAAAGGCGATCGGCCTGCGGGCTCAGCCGCGATAACAGCGGGCAACCGTTTCAGAATCGATCTCCCGAATCGTGGCCCTGAATATCACCACAATCCCCAGACTCACTCCCTGCCGGAGCGCCGAATCGTCGCCCCCTGTTTGCCAGTCTGAAGGTTGCCAGTCGGAGAGTGGGCCTTCAAACGCGCCGCCATCAACCGCACCAGCCTGGCGTTGGTGAATGGCTGCCAGCCGTGCGGCTTCTTCGGCCTTCCATATTCAAAGACCGCTCCAGCCTTCGGACTCTCGACCGCCGTCAGAAAGTCCTCCATCAGATAGACCGCGAGGTTGAGATAATAATTGTCCATATCACCGCAGTAGACATGGATCTTACCCACCAGGTCGGGGCCAATCTTCGACCAGTTCTTCTCGAGGTAGTGGCGCAGATCGAAGCCGTTATCGCGCATATATCGTGCGACCTCCCGATCGATCTTCCCCGTCTGCGGGTCCCAGAGCGGACGTGGATAGCCATCAGTGCCGACCGGGCCATAGGCGGCATCCCAGGCGGTGATCTGCTGACCAGAGCGGCCGTGGCTGCCAAGAACCATCTCGAGCCGGCTCATCTCTCGCATCGTCAGCGTGACCTGCCCCTCAGCATCGCGCGAGAGCGGGCGGATCAGCTTCGACCACTCGCCAGAAGGAACCTCGAAGGCGTTATCATCCTCGTAGATGTCGCTCAACTGATAGCGGCGGAAATCGACCGGATCAGGGTAGAGCGACCAGACGCCATTGAAGAACTTTGGATGGTGAATCTGGAGCGCGAGCGACTCCCAGCCACCAGTCGAGCCCCCGGTCAGAAATCTGGCCTCCGGCACGGCATCGAGCCGAAAGGTCTTCTCGAGGTATGGAATAAGCTCCGTCAGCAGCGCGTCGGCGTAGGGGCCATTGTTGGCCGAATTGACGGCGTAGGAGTCGTCATAAAATGGCGTCGGATGCTGAAAGGTGATCGCGATCATCCGTGGGAAATTGTCGGCCATCCACGACTGCGCAAACTCATATCCAGTCTCGCGCGACCCACGCTGCAATCTCATCTTCCGCTGCTCCGGCGTCTCCGGTGTCGCCGGCGGCTGTGGCGTGAATCCAAATGGCGCGTTGAGTCCGAAATGTCCCTGAATGTAGATGCCCGGATATTTCCGTCCCGGCTGCTCCTGGTATCCCTTCGGCAGCAGAACCGTCGCCCCAAGATAGACCGGATGGCCCCAGAATTCGGAGAGGAGCCGGCTCTCGATCCTGACACGCTTCACCCACTCTGTATCGGGCGGAACCACGACTGGGGGCAGCTTCCGCGTCAGTGTGAGTGGAATGTCGAACCCTTTCGCCGGATCGATCTTTACACGCAGAACCTCGCTGACCAGATTGCCGGGCGAGCGGTTCCATTGCTGCCCCTCCCACTGGTCGAGATGAACCCAGATCTCGTGGCCATCCTTGCGACGAACTTTAGTGTAGACGTTGAGCAGCGCCTGCACATAGTATTCACCGGCCGGCAGATCCTTCAGGCTCTCGACCTGATAGCCCGGGGTCGCCGCATCGATGACCGCCGCCATCCCCGGCTTCAGGCTCTCGACATCGGCGCCATAAAATGGGACCGATGCCTGATAGGAACCGGCCTGAAGCCGTGGCTCAGTTCGGTTGCTCTTCGAGACAATCAAAAATGCGCGCCCGGTGATCGGTCCACCATCGAGCGTCCCCGGATAACTGATCTCAAATCGATGTCGATTCGGGACCTGTCCCGCGGCCACGATCGTGACGAACAACGCCACGAAGACCACCCACACCTGCATTTTTACCAACTCAAGTACTCGCTTCATTATTTAACCTCTCTCTGGTAGCCTCTCTCTGGTAACCTGCCTCTGGCAACCTCACCTCAGTGATCCTAATCCGGAAATCATATATTTCGAAGCCACGATCCCCGGATCATTGACACCTGTCTTTAAGTTAGGGCACACTCACGGGCAAATAGTCTGTTGGAATTAACCTTTATCGCTCTATTTTTCTACAGGGAATTTCTACAGTGAAGTCTCTTCCGGCGCAATAGTCGCCGGGGAATAAGAAAATTGCAGCATCAACCGAGGAGGCTTGTAGTTCATGTCCGTCAAACAGTTCGAGCCAAAGTTCATGAAGGTAGGGGTTCTGACCGCCGCGTTGCAGGAGTTGACGCCACGCGAGAGGCGCGATCCGGATCCGGATCTGGCGATCGAGGAGTGGGTTGCCTATGCGCGGGAGCTCGGCGCCGATTACATCCAGCTCTCGTCCGCGCTCCATCCAAGCGAGGCAGACATTCCGGCCGAGGCACTGCTCGATCCGGTCGCCAACACCCTCGATCTGCGTGAAGCCTTCAACAAGGATCGCGCCAAACGTGTCCAGGCCTCGCTCGATGCCCACCGAATCGGCATCTCCGAGGTCGGCTTCTTCGACAACCTGCTCCACGACGATCCGGTACTGCGCGAGAAGAAGCACAGTTACATGAAAAAGACGATGGACACGGCGGTTCTCCTCGGTGTCGACGCCGTCTGCGGCTTCGTCGGGCGCAATCAGAAGACCAACATGGACCAGAACCTCCTCGACTTCGAGGAGCATTTCGTTCCGCTTCTCAAGTACGCCAAAGAGCGCGAACTCGTCTTCCGCATCGAGCAGTGTCCGATGCCCGGCTGGGTCCCCGGCGACAACTGGCACAACAACATCGCCTATACCCCCGGTACCTGGATCGCACTCCACCGCATCTGCGAAAAACACGGCGTTGGCGATCAGTTCCGAATCCACTACGATCCATCGCACGCCATTCTGATGGGCCAGGATACGCGCTCGCTCTTCCAGTACCTGAAAGATACCGGCTACAATTTCCTCATCGGTGGATTCCACGTCAAGGGTCAGGTTGTCGACGCGAAGGGCGTCTCAGCCTGGGGCTATGGCGGCCAGACCCTCGATCGCGGCGACATGATCGACGGCAAGCCGTCACCGAACCCCGCCGACCACCTCAATGCCTGGAAGAAGCAGGTCGTCCTCTGCGAGCACGAGCTGCCGGGCACGGCGAAGCACGATCCGCTCGCCTATCTGCAGAACCGCAGCGTCGACTGGCTCGATCACCAGCTCGCCGCGCGTGAACTGCTCGCCCTCGATCCGGAGAAGACTTTCCTGATCGTTGAGCACGAATATCCAAAGGCACGCATCCAGGACAAGGAGAAGCTCAAGCCAATCCTTCAGGGCTCGATCGCCTTCACACGCCGCATCGACGAGGCGGCTGCCTGTATGTACGCGCTCCAGAACGAAGTCCTCGCCGCCCAGGATATCCCCCTCCAGGGATTTGGCCGCGAAGCCTATCGTTCCTAATCGTCATCGATTCCTTCGACCACGGGGAGCCGTTCGGCTCCCCGTTCTCTTACTCTTCACCTGAGCAACAGACTATGAAAAACAAGATCTCCCTGCTGACACTTATCGCGGCACTTATTTTCGTCGTTATCGGCTCGGTTGTCACTGCCCCGGCGGTGAGCGCCCAGCCTGTTCCGAACCGATCAGGCAGTAAGGCGGGCCAGAAGAAGAAGCTTCGCCTGCTCTACGTCACCCAATCGATGGGCTTTCGCCACCAGTCTCTTCACAAATCGGAAGAGGTCATGGAGCATCTTGGCAACAAGAACGACTTCGAGGTCACCCTGACCCAGATGGCCCAACTGAAGCTGACCGCCGCCAACATCAAAAATTATGACGTGATCGTCTTCTACACCACCGGCGAACTGCCGCTGAGCGATGATCAGAAGACACTCCTTCTCAACTGGATCAAGGGCGGAAAGCTCTTCCTCGGCCTCCACAGCGCGACCGATACCTTCTACAAGTGGCCGGAATACGGCGAGATGATCAATGGCTGGTTCGATGGCCACCCCTGGACGCAGGAGACAGAGGTGACAATCAAGGTCGACGACCGCTCACATCCGATCACGAGCCACCTGCCGGAATCGATGACCTTCAAGGAGGAGATCTACCAGCTCAAGGAGTTCAACCCGGAGAAGGTGAAGGTTCTTGTCAGCCTTGATACCACGAAGACCAATATGACGCTGAAGGGGATCCGGGCGAAGCAGTTTCCGCTCGTCTACTTCCGCGATTACGGCAAGGGCAAGGTCGTCTACAATGCCATCGGACATCGTCCCGATATCTGGACCTCCGAGTGGTACCAGACGATGATCGTCAATACGATCAAGTGGGGCACAAAGTAGTTTCGCGGAAATCAATTCGTTTGCACAATAGCTAAATGCAAGACCCCAGTCCGGCGGGCCCGCCTGACTGGGGTCTTATATTTTGACGATCCGGGTGGGTGGAAGCGGGCTAGATGCCCGTAATGTGATCGCGTGCCCAGACGGCAGCGCCGATCAGTCCGGCGGTATTGCCGAGCTTGGCGGCGACGACCTCGATCTGTTCAGTCTCCTTGAGGAAGCAGCGCCGCCGGATCGACTGCCTGATCGGGTCGAGGATCAGATCCCCGGCGGCAGCGACGCCGCCACCAACGACGATCCTTCCCGGACTGACCGTGAGGATGATATTGGTGACACCGGCGCCGATGACATCCCCGGCAAACTCATAGATTTCACGCGCAATGCGATCACCAGCCAGGGCGGCCTCGGTGATCAATTCCGGGGTAATGCGATTGAGGTCGCCACCGGCCATATCGGCAATCTTCGTCTCGCGCCCCTGAACGACGGCCTTCATCGCCATGGCCGATATCGCCGGCCCGGAGGCGAAGGCTTCGATGCAGCCGCGATTTCCGCAACCACACTGCGGCCCATTGATATCGACGCTGAGATGGCCCAGCTCACCAGCCGATCCGGTCGGTCCAAGATGAAGTCGGCCATTGATCACCAGCCCGCCACCAATCCCCGTGCCAAGCGTCAGGCAGGCGATGTCAAAGCCGCGCCCGGCGCCAAACTTCCACTCGCCAAGCGTCATCGCCCGCGCGTCGTTGATCAGCGAGGCCGGCAGCCCCGTCCATCGGCTCAACTGGTCGCGCACCGGCACATCGATCCAGTGTCCGGGAAAGTTGGTCAGGAAGACAGATGTCCCCTTCCCGATGTCGATCGAGCCGGGCAGCCCGACACCGATGCCGCCAATCTCTTCGCGGCCAAAACCGCTCTCGTCCGAGATCCGGTCGACCAGCTTCGCCATGCTCGCAATCACCGCGTCATGCCCATCACGCGAATTGGTCGGAGCCGAGTGGACGGCGGTGATCTCACCAGTCTCCGTATTGACGAGCGCCGCCTTGATATTGGTTCCGCCCAGATCGATGCCGATATATCTGATT
>JBEIMN010000238.1:0-5440 GCA_040378705.1 Acidobacteriota bacterium | reverse complement strand
CATCATCGGTGTCATTGCCGGGATCATCACCGGCATCGGACTGACCGTCGGCTATGGCCGGATTGGCAACCGGCCACCGATGAGCCCACCCAGCCAGCGACGCAATCTCCCGGCAGAGTATCTGCCAATCTGGGAGAAATTCCTGACTCAGGATACCAACAATCTGCTGGCCTATGGGACACCGCAGTTTTTTTCAACCGAAGGGCTCTACCTGCGTGACGTGATGATCAATTCTCCGGAAGACCTCGATCATGGACTCAGCCCCCGGCTTGCCCGGATTCGTGGCAGCCTTGGAAGCGCACTCAATTCATCCGAAATCTACACCGGCGTCGGCGAGGCTCACGGAATCAATACCGTCTCAAGATTCTTCTGGGATAACGCACTCAACCTCAACATCGCCCGGAGCCGGATCGTTCGCTGGCAGGAACTCAGGAACACGAACCTGATATTCCTCTCCTCCATTCGCTTCCATACGCTGATGGACGAGCTGAACTATCCGACGGACTTCACGATCAACCGCGAAGACTATAAGGCGTCGATCATTAATCTTAAGCCGGCGCCGGGAGAGCAGCGGCTATATGGCCCCGAGGATGGCGAATTCGCGATAATCACCCTCTGGCCAGGCAAGTCCGACTCACGGCGCATTCTCCAGCTCAGCGGCGTGACAACCTGGGCGACCCTCGCCGCCGCGGAGTATGTGACCGATCCCGAATCGCTCCGTATACTCTGGACCGAACTCGAGAAATGCCGAACCGCCCACGCACTCGCGAGCCATCATCCCTATTTCCAGATTCTGATCAGCGCCGAGGTAAAGGACAATTTCCCGATCTCATTCAGGTACGTCACCCATCACGATCTGATCATTACCAACCCGGAAACCGGGCTAAATCCGGCAATCGGTAATTCTCCGTCATCACCCGTCTCTCCGGCCCCTGATTCTAATAAGTCCAATAAGATCGAATCAGGATCTGTGGCCGGAAAAAAGAAAAATGAGCCGCTGCAAGAAGTTAGAAAGTTGCCCCGGGGATGAATCTTGACAGTCGCGAATCTGAAAGTTAGCGTGGAACAATAATAAATGGTGAATGAATTCAGAATTGAGCCGACAATTACCAGGGAGCCCCATCTTTGACCATACCCGGCACGACAACAAGAAATGATTTGGCCAGAAATGACTTGAACGGCAAAACAGCGATAGTCACCGGCGGTGGCCGTGGTATCGGCAAAGCAATTGCCCGACGGCTGGCCGAAAACGGAGCCAATGTTGTCATTGCCAGCCGGAAGATGGAGAATCTGACGGCGACAGCCGAAGAGATTGGCGCACTGCCCAATATGCGGGGGCGGGTTCACCCGGTCGCCTGCCACGTCGGGCGGGTGGAGGAGCTGGAGAGGATGGTCGCGGAGACGGTTGCGACCTTCGGCCCGGTCGACATCCTGGTCAACAACAGCGCCACCAATATCGGGCAGGGACCGGCGCTCGACGTAACCGATGAGATGATGGCACGAATGTTCGAGATCAACGTCCTTTCGGCCCTCCGGTTGATCCGACTGACGGTGCCGGGGATGATCGAACGCGGTGGTGGATCGATCATCAATATCGCCTCGATCGCCGGCATCCACCCACAACCCGGCGGAATCCTCTACAGTGCAACCAAGGCCGCACTGATCATGATGACCCGCAACTGGGCGATCGAGTTCGGGCGCCACCAGATACGCGTCAACGCCATCGCCCCCGGACTTATCGAAACCGATTTCAGCGCCTATTTCTGGAAAGACGAAGAGTATGTCAGAAAGCTCGAAGCGGTTCAGCCGCTCCCGCGCGTCGGTCGGCCGGATGAGGTTGGTGGAATGGCCCTCTATCTTGCATCGGCGGAGTCGTCTTTCGTGACCGGACAGGTCTTTGTTGTCGATGGCGGAGCAACCGCCTTATAAATTTCCATCTCAATGAGATCGATCATAGTCTCACTGTTCTGGTCATTATTCTGGGATTAATAAAAATATGTTTGACAAGTTTCACGAAGAGTGTGGAGTCTTCGGCATTTTTGGCCATGAAGACGCCTCGCGTCTGGCATATCTTGGACTCTATGCCTTGCAGCATCGCGGGCAGGAATCGGCAGGAATCGTCTCATCGGATGGCAAAAAGCTCTTTGCAGAGCGGGGGATGGGGCAGGTCAGCGACGTCTTTCCGGAGAGCGTCATGGCGCGGCTTCCGGGAGATCTGGCGATCGGCCACGTCCGGTACTCGACTGCCGGTAAGGTGAGCATCAACGAAGCGCAGCCCTTCGCGGTCAATTGCAGCCTTGGCCAGATCGCGCTCTGCCACAACGGCAACCTCCCGGACGCAAGTGAGGCACGCCGGCAACTTGAGGCCGAGGGGGCGATCTTTTCATCAACCTCGGACACGGAAGTAGTGCTGCATCGCATGGCACGCGCAAAGGACAAATCATCGCTCGTCGGTGCGGTAGTCGAGGCGCTCGATGGGGATGAGGGGGCATTCTCGATGCTCTTCGCGACCCCGACGCAGATGATCGCGGTTCGTGATGCGCGTGGATTTCGGCCACTCTGTATGGGCAGACTGAATGGGGCGACTGTCTTCGCCTCCGAAACCTGTGCCTTCGACCTGATCGGAGCCGAGTATGTTCGGGATGTCGCACCGGGTGAGGTCGTGCTGGTCAACGCCGATGGCATACAGTCTTTCACGCCCTTTGCCTCGCGTCCGACGACGCACTGCATCTTTGAGCACGTCTATTTCTCGCGTCCGGACTCACTGGTCTTCGGGCGCAGTGTCAACAAGAGCCGTCATCTGCTTGGGCGCCATCTGGCGCGGGAGTGTCCGGCAGATGCCGATATCGTCGTCCCGGTGCCCGATTCGGGCGTTTCCGCCGCGATCGGGTACGCGACAGAGTCCGGGCTCAAGTTTCGCTTCGGACTGATGCGCAACCATTATGTCGGAAGAACCTTCATCGAACCACGCTCGCAGATCCGCCACTTTGGCGTGAAGATCAAGCTCAACCCGGTCCGCGACCTGATCGAGGGGCGGCGAGTCGTGCTGATCGATGACTCGATCGTTCGCGGTACGACTTCGCAGAAGCTGGTCAAAATGATGCGTGACGCCGGTGCGCGCGAGATTCACATGCGCATCAGTTGCCCGCCAACCATCGCGCCCTGCTACTATGGCGTCGACACCCCAAATCGCGAGGAGCTGATCGCCGCCCACAAGTCGGTCGAAGAGATCCGACAGTTTCTGGGAGCAGACTCACTTGGATATCTGAGCCACAAGGGTCTGCTCGATGCCGTTGGCGATGCGGGTCAGGAACGGCACTGCACCGCTTGTTACACGGGAAAATATCCAACCAAAGTTGGAGAGCTGACCAACATCGAAGTCCGGACCAGCCAGACGAATGCAGTCGCCAGCGAGGATGGCGCGCGCGAATAACCAACTATGCCCGCGGGGAGATCTTATGAGTGAAAAAATAACCTACAAGGATGCCGGCGTCGATATCGATGCCGCCAATATCGCCACTTCACGAATCAGAAAACTGGCCCGGACAACCTTCAGCGAGAACGTCCTCTCCGACATTGGCAGCTTTGGCGGGATGTTCAACGGGCTCTTCCCGCAGATGAGCGAGCCGGTGCTGGTCGCCAGTTGCGACGGGGTTGGAACGAAGCTGAAGATCGCCTTTGCCACCGGCATCCACGACACGGTTGGATATGACCTCGTCTCGCACTGCATCTCCGACATCCTTGTCCAGGGTGCGCGTCCGCTCTTCTTCCTCGACTACATCGCAACCGGGAAGCTCGATCCGACGATTGTCGAGCAGGTGATCGCCGGGATGGCCCGCGGCTGCCGCGAGGGCGGACTGGCGCTGCTAGGCGGCGAGACGGCAGAGATGCCGGAATTCTATCCTGACGGTGAATATGATATCGCAGGGTTCATCGTCGGCGTCGTCGACCGGCACAAAATCATCAACGGCTCACGAATCTGCGAAGGTGACATCGCGATCGGACTGCCCGCCCTCGGTCTTCATACGAACGGCTACAGCCTGGCACGCAAGCTGCTGCTCGACGTCGCCGGCTATCAGGTCGACAGCCAGGTTCCTGAACTTGGGTGCACAGTTGGCGAAGCGCTGCTCAAACCGCACAAGAACTACCTTCCGGTGCTCTCCGGCCTTGTCGATCACGATGGAGTAATCAAGGGGCTCGCGCACATCACTGGTGGCGGGCTGGTCGACAATATTCCGCGGATTCTTCCGACAAACGTCGATGTCGTGATTCGGGACGGAAGCTGGCCGGCGCTCCCCATCTATCCGCTGATGCAGCAGATCGGCAATGTTCCCCTCGACGATATGCGACGAACCTTCAACCTCGGGATCGGGATGGTTATCATTACCGCGCGCGAGAATCAGCGCCTGATCGAGGAGCACCTTGCCGCCATTGGTGAATCGTGCTATCACATCGGCGAAGTGGTTGCCGGTGAAGGAAAGGTTCGTTTTGTATGAAGCGGGTCGGGATCATAATTTCCGGTCGCGGATCGAACATGGTCGCCCTTGCCGATGCGATGCGTGATGGCACGATCCCGACGGCCGAGGTCGCGGTTGTCATCAGCAATAATGCCGCGGCAAAGGGGCTCGATCACGCCCGTCAACGCGGAATCGAGACCGTCGTCTATGACCATCGTGGTGTTTCACGCGAAGAGCACGACCGCCGAATGGCACAGGAACTTCGTCAGCGCGGGGTCGATCTGGTCTGCCTTGCTGGGTACATGCGGCTCCTCTCGCCCTGGTTCATCGCCGAGTTTGAGAGCCGGATACTAAATGTGCACCCGTCACTGCTGCCAGCCTTCCCCGGACTCGATGCCCAGAAACAGGCCTTCGATTACGGCGTCAGGGCGACTGGCTGCACCGTCCATCTCGTCGATCGGGAGCTTGACCACGGCCCGATCGTCAAACAGGCCGTCGTCCGGGTCGATTCCACGGATACGGTCGATACGCTCTCGGAACGGATTCTGGCTGAAGAGCACCGAATCTATCCCGAAGCTGTCGCCCTGATGCTCAGCGGCAAATATCATCTCGTGGGCCGCCGATTCATCGAGTCGCCCTGATCGCTGGCAACCCCAACTCCAAAAAACCATTAGAAAAGGACATTAATACACCGATGTTTATCCATTCCGTATTTTTCTGGCTCCGCCCTGATCTGACCGAAGAAGAGAGCGCCAATTTCTGGAAGCAGGTTCGCGACCTCGCCACCATCCCGAGCGTCAAACTCGGACACATCGGAACACCGGCTGACACCGATCGTCCGATCATCGATCGCTCCTATTCGTGCGCACTCCTGACCGTCTTTGATGATGTCGCCGGGCACGATGCCTATCAGGTCCACCCGATCCACGACAAATTCCGCATCGAATGTGCGCCATACTGGGCAAAAGTTCTAATTTATGATG
>JBEIMN010000237.1:0-5460 GCA_040378705.1 Acidobacteriota bacterium | reverse complement strand
GTATTCGATTTCTGCATCGTCTCACCGTTGAGACGCCCCTCGATTCCGAGCGCCTGCGGGTCGGCAACCTCGTCCCTGGTCACGATCCACGGGCCGATCGGAGCGAAGCCGTCGAGGCTCTTCCCGCGCATCCACTGACCATCGGCGAACTGCAGGTCGCGTCCGCTGACATCGTTCAGGCAGGAGTAGCCATAGACATAGTCGAGCGCCTCTGCCTCCGTCACACGGCTGGCGCGCCGCCCGATGATGACCGCCAGCTCTGCCTCAAAGTCGATCTGCTGACTGATCGCATGGAGCGTTACCGGTGCATTGTGGGCATTGAGCGAGGTCGGCAGCTTGTTGAAGAGCAGCGGCATCGATGGCGGCTCGTCTCCACCCTCTTTCGCGTGCTCATAGTAGTTACGGCCAACGCAGAGAATCTTGCCTGGCGTCACCGCCGGCAGGAACTCAACCGCGTCGACACGGTAGGCGGTGCCCGCATTATGGGCTGCCGCCGCGCGCAAACCTTCCGCGCCCAACTCGATCAGGGCACGCACGTCCGGTGCCACTGCCGTGATGTCGATGATCACCTCGTCCTTGAGCATCCCCAACCGGGGACCCGCTACTGTGCTGGTCTTGAATTGTGTCAGTTTCATGATTTCATTCTATCCTTCGGCATTGTCCAGCCGCCGTCGCTGATATTCATCGAAGGTGACAGCCAGAACTATCACGGCCCCGATGACGATTTTTTGGATGAAAGGTGAGATCTGGAGCAGGTTGCCACCATTTGCCAGCACACCCATGATGAGAGAACCGATGATCGTTCCAACGACTGTTCCCTGTCCACCGCTGAGGCTTCCACCGCCGATGACCACTGAGGCGATCACATTCAGCTCGTATGTCTCGCCGGCGTTCGGCTGTCCGGTCACCGTGCGCGAGGTCTCAATCGCCCCGGCCAGACCGCTCAGCGCTCCAAGGATGGTGTAGTAGGCGATCTGGTAGCGGTTGACATTGATTCCGGCATAGCGCGCCGCCTCGATGTTGCTGCCGATCGCATAGCAGTAGCGCCCAAGCCGCATGTGGCGGAGAGCGAAATGGACAACCACGGCGAGGATTAACACCAGTACCAGTGGTAATGGAATCACACGCAGGATATTCCGTTCCGCCAGGAACCCGGCGGACTGTGGCAGACCGACGACGGCGTTGCCATCCGAGACGTAGAGGCCGATTCCCCTGTAGATGCCCATTGCCCCGAGCGTAACAATGAAGGCGGGAATCCGGAGCCGCGTCACCGCCGTGCCATTGAGCAGTCCGCACAGCGCCCCGATGATGATCGCAATCGCGATTCCGGGGAGCACCGCCCCACCTCCGGCAACCATCGACATCGAACCGACGACCGCCGTCAATCCGACGATCGAACCGACTGAGAGGTCGATCCCACCGGCGACGATGACCATTGTCATCCCCATCGCCATGATTGTAATCACCGCCGTCTGACGCGCGATCGCCGCCAGATTGCCAGCCGTGATAAACTTCGGGTCGTGCCCCATTATGAAGTACTCACTGGCCGGGATCAGGATGCAGAGTATCAGCAGACTGATGAAGGGAAGAAATCTTTTGAGCCATTCCTGCATAGTTACTTTATCAACTTTCCTCGACTGCCGCGTATTTGAGTATCTCTTCCTGCGTCGTTTCATGCGCTGGCAATTCGGCGACGAGCTGCCCGCGGCGCATAATCAAAATTCGATCGGCCATCCCGAGCAGCTCGGGAAGATCGGACGAGACCATGATGATGGCTGCCCCCGCCTCCGCGAGGTCGTTGATCTCGCGATAGATCTCTGAACGCGCGGCGACGTCGACTCCACGCGTTGGCTCGTCCATCAGGAAGACCTTCGATTCGGCGTGAAGCCACCTTGCCAGCAACGATTTCTGCTGATTCCCACCGCTCATCCGGCCGACTGGGATGGCGGGGAAGGGCGGTCGGATGTTGAGTTTGCTGATGAACCCGCGGGTCACCTTCAGCTCGCTCTTCGCCTGCAACCGGCCGTGTTTGAGGAGCACCCCGACATTGGCGAGGGTGATATTGGCCGAGAGCGGCAGGTTGAGGCAGAGCCCCGTCCGCTTGCGATCCTCCGTCAGCAGCCCGAGTCCGGCGCGCACTGAACTGGTCGGGCTCGCCGACCCGATCCGCTTTCCATTGAGCTCGACCTCACCACTCGTTGCCGGCTGTGCACCAAAGATCGCCTCGACGACCTCTGTCCGTCCCGCTCCGGCCAGTCCGGCAATCCCGACCACTTCGCCGGCCCGCGCCTCGAAGCTGATCCGGTCAAAGACTGGCGGACGGCTCAAGTCGCGCACACGCAACCTGACGTCACCCTTTTCGGCGTGCCGTGGTGGGAAGATCTCTTTCAATTCACGCCCGGCCATGTGGCGAATCATCTCGTCGGTGGTGATCTCACCCCAGCGACCATTGTAGACGGCTACACCGTCGCGCAGGATCGTCATCCGATCGGCGATCGCCTCGAGCTCCTCGAGCCGGTGTGAAATATAGATGATCGCCAGCCCGCGCGCCTTCAGGTCACGAATGATCCGGAAAAGCTCCTCGACCTCGTTGCTTGTCAGCGAAGATGTCGGTTCATCCATGACGATGACCCGCTTCGCCTCGACGATCGCCCGCGTAATCTCGACCAGTTGGCGGTCGGCGGCACTCAACCGGCCGAGACGCGTCCGCGGGTTGAGCCTGAATCCGTACTCGTCGAGCAGCTTCTGTGCCTGCTCGACCAGTCGACGCTGGTCAATGGAGGGGATGAGCCCAAGGAGCCGCGGCGCACGTGGCTCACGGCCAAGGAAGATGTTCTCGGCGACCGTCAGGTGCGGCGCCAGCGACAGCTCCTGATAGATCATGGCGATGCCCGCCGCCAGCGCATCGGCTGGCTTGTCGAAGCGGCACACCTCACCATCGATCAGGATCTCGCCGGCATCCGGGGCGTGGACGCCGGCGAGGATCTTCATTAATGTCGATTTACCAGCCCCATTCTCTCCGATCAGCGCCAGTACCTCGCCACTGTTCGCGTTAAGATTGACCTGGGACAGAACCTGATTGCCGGCAAAAGCCTTGCCGATTCCGCGCATCTCGAGCGCCGGTCTGTTTTCGACCATGGTGCCTCGCGCTTCTCCCTCAGGGGGTCTTGATCAATTGCTGGATTTCGGGAGCCTCGATATTGGCGTTTGTCAGCAGGCTGACACCAGTGTCGATGCGCCGCTGCACTTCACGTCCGGCGAGCTTGTCGACGATCGTCTTCACTCCCTCATAACCCATTTTGTAGGGATTCTGCAGTACCAGCGAATCGATCGAGCCGTCGCGAACGTTGTTGACCAGATCCGGCGTCGCGTCGAAGCCGACGAGCGTGACCTGTGCCCCAAGGTTCCGCTGCCGGATCGCCCTGACTGCCCCGACTGTCGACGACTCATTCGAGGCGAAGAGTCCGTTCAGATCCGGGTGTGTCGTCAGAATATCCTCTGCCGTCGAGAGCGACTTGGTCGCGCTCGCCTCGCCGTAAAGCCATTGAACGACCTGAATCCCCGGAAACTTCGCTTTCAGCGTCTCGGCAAACCCCACCTCACGCTCATCCGTCGAGACCGATCCCTTCTTGACCCCAAGAATCGCAACCTTACCCTTGCCGTTGAGCTTCTCTCCCATGCGCTGTGCCGCCAGCGCTCCACCAGCGCGGTTGTCTGTCGAGACATACGAAAGATAGTTTTCAGTCGAAATCCCCGAATCGAAGATCGAGACCAGAATCCCCTCCCGCTGCGCACGCTGAACCATCGGCACCAGCGAGTCACCGTGTGAGGGGGCGAGCACGATCCCGGCGACACGCCGGTTGATTGCGTCCTCGACGATGTTGATCTGCCCGGCAATGTCCGTCTCCGAGGCCGCACCCTTCCAGTCGATGTTTACCCCAAGGTCACGACCGGCTGCATCCGCGCCAGACTTGATCGTCAGCCAGAAGGAGTGCGATACCCCCTTTGGAATCACGGCAATCACAGGCTTGTTCGACTGCTCAGTGCCGCGCCGACACCCACTCTGCGATCCGACGGTGATGGCCGCGATGGCCGTCAAACCGGCCAGCCCCAGCGTTGTGATCGACTTCCATATCTTGTGCTTGTTCATCTCTTTTTTTTCCTGCTTCCAGTTTTCCTGATTCTGATTTCAGTCTTTGATTCGATTCTGCTTGCGATCCAGTCCCATTCCCGAATTGCCACCGGCAATTTTCATCAGTGGCTCTGACTATACGGCAAACAGCACTCTTTTACGGTGAGTAGCTCCGCCTTGCTGCAAAAATCCCGGGAAGCGCTCATTCGAAGACGGCGACACCCTTGATATAGTCGGCATTGAAACGCTCTTCAGCAAAGCCGCGTGGAACATCCGCGAGCGACCGATAACGGTTGGTGATAAATTTCGAGACATCGATCCGGCCTTCGCTCAGCCACTTCAGCGCCTCGCGATAAGTAGCCGGTCTGTGATCGGCCTCGAGCACTCCGGAGGCCCCGGTCGGGGCAATGAAGGTCGGCTCGATGAACTGCAATCGGTTGAGCACCCCCAGATCGACTCCGTGGTGGCCGTGGCCATAGAGCAGGACGGTCGCCTGCTTCCGGATCAGCGCCGGCATCTCGACAAAGAGTCTCCCGATCCCGGCCGATTCGATCAGGCAGTGGATCATCTCACCGTGCGTCAATTCGCGTATCGTCGCGCCAAGATCAGACTGCGTCGGATCGACCACCGTTGCGCCATAACCTTCGGCCAGCGCACGGCGTCCCGGATTCGGTTCAGTCACCAGCAGCAGCCCGTCAAAGCCGATCACCTCGCGCAGATACTGGGTGAAGAGCAGTCCCGCCGGCCCCGCACCGCAGACGAGCACCGAGCGGATTGGACGCTCCCCGCCGAAGCGATAGCGCGCCGGCGTCCGTTGCAGCATGTCACACGAATGGACAATGCAGCCGAGCGGCTCTGTCAGCGCGGCCTGATCGATCGGCAGATCACTCTCGATCCGCACCACATTGACCGCCGGTATCGAGAGGTACTCGGCCAGCGCTCCCTGTGGCCCGGTGATCCCGTGCTCCATGTACCGCTCACACTGGTGAGAATTTCCCGTCACGCAATACTCGCAGGGCGGATAACCGAGGCTGTAACAATTGAGCCCCTGGTCGACGACGACGCGATCCCCAACCCGCAGATCATTCACCTCCCGGCCGGTCTCGACGATCACTCCACTGAACTCATGGCCGAGCACCTGCGGCTGAACGTCGAAGGGAATCGGCCGCCCGGCGGCATCACTGCGGTAATTGGCGTGACCTTCGTAGATGTGGAAGTCGGTTCCGCATAAACCAACCGCTCCGATCCTGATGATGACTTCGTGCGGACCCGGCGCCCGGAGTGGCAGGTCGATGATCTCGAGCCGCTTCACTCCAGTCAGCGCCAGC